>NZ_AJQY01000011.1:0-34715 GCF_000296875.1 Streptococcus sp. GMD1S
CCCCCGAACCCGAAGGAGCGGATTTACAGTCCGCCGCGTTTAGCCTCTTCGCTATCTCTCCAATGTTTAACGAGAACTATTATATCATGAAATTTTCAATAAAACAAGTATTATTTTGTCAAATTATAGTTTTCAATCAAAATTTCCACAGCTTTTTCAAGTTTTTTATAAAAACTATCGACATTTCCATTCTTTATGATGGCAAATTGGCTATCTAATTCGGCAATTTCCCCAATAACCTTTTTCCCGATCATCAAAACGTAACCTTCATAACTGTCTTTTCCAACAGTCACTTTTGCATCTGTTAATTGGATTTCAATTTTCTTATCTTTTTTACTCATACTGTACCTCTTTTCACTTTTTCTATTGTACAAGAAAATGCTCAAACTAGCAAGAAAAAACTCCATTTCAGTCCTTACAACTGCTATGGAGCTCTTCTTTATTTCATGTCTTTTAGTCCACTTTGACAATCCATCCTTCTGGTGCTTCTACGTCACCAAATTGGATACCAGTCAATTCATCATAGAGTTTACGTGTAACAGGACCTACTTCTGTTTCGCTATAGAAAACATGGAAATCATCGCCATGTTGGATACCTCCAATTGGCGAAATGACCGCTGCTGTACCACAAGCTCCTGCCTCTACAAAACGATCCAAATTATCAATTGGAACATCACCTTCAATCGGTGTCAAGCCCAAGCGGTGTTCTGCCAAGTAAAGCAAAGAATACTTGGTAATAGATGGCAAGATAGATGGACTCAATGGTGTTACAAATTCATTGTCAGCTGTAATTCCAAAGAAGTTAGCTGAACCGACTTCTTCAATCTTTGTATGTGTAGATGGGTCTAGGTAGATAACATCTGAAAATTGGCGTGACTTGGCCATTTTACCTGGGAGGAGACTTGCAGCATAGTTTCCACCTACCTTGGCCGCACCTGTACCATTCGGAGCTGCACGGTCGTATTCATCCTGAATCAAGAAATTTGTTGGGACTAAACCACCTTTAAAATAGTTACCAACTGGCATAGCAAAGATGGTGAAAATATACTCTTCTGCTGGTTTAACCCCAATAATATCCCCAACACCAATCAAAAGTGGACGAAGATAAAGAGTTCCACCTGTTCCATATGGTGGTACGTATTCTTCATTTGCACGCACAACTGCTTTACAAGCTTCTACAAACATTTCTGTTGGAACTTGTGGCATCAAAAGACGGTCACAAGTACGTTGCAAACGCTTAGCATTTTCGTCAGGACGGAACAATTGAACACTGCCGTCCTTGGTACGATAGGCTTTCAATCCCTCAAATGCTTGCTGTCCATAGTGGAGACTTGGAGAAGACTCTGAAATATGCAAGGTCGCATCCTCTGTCAATTCTCCTTGATCCCATTGACCATTTTTGTAGTGAGCGATATAGCGATAAGGTAATTTCATATAAGAAAATCCAAGGTTTTCCCAATCAATTGCAACTGTCATGTGTTTCTCCTTTATACTATTCAAGCTATGTGTTCTATTCTACACTTTTCTAGTAAAATTTCAAGTATTATTTGTAATTTTCTGAAAATTTTTTCAACATAAAGAAATCAGCCCTCTGGACTGATTCTTTTTACGAATTTGTTTTGTCCTCTTTAAAGACTTCTTTGAGGTAAGCATCGAAAACTTCTTCATCTGAAATGGTGTCAGAAATGAAGCTTCCATTGCTAGTACGTTCTGACAAGTTGAGGTCTTGCAATCGACACTCATAGATTGGTCCCTTGTTAGATTGGACAAGGAGCGTTTGGTCGTTTTCTTCTACTTCTGTACTAAAAAGATCACCAACGAAACCTTGCTCTGCAACTGCTCCAGCCAAGAAGACACGGTGCGGTTTGTTTTTCAACTCACGCAAGACTTGTAGGCCTCGTTTGGCACGACTGGTTGCTGGAATTTCCTCAATGGAAACGCGTTTCAAGCTTCCACGTTGGGTCAAGAGGTAGAAGGATGAGGTGTTACAGATAAAGGCTGCCTGAAGCGCATCATCTGCTTTTAGGTTCATAGCCTTGACCCCTGCCGCCTTGGCACCAACAACTGGAACCTCTTCGATATTGAAACGAAGGGCATAACCGTTTTGACTAATCAAGAGAACATCATCTAGTTTAATTGGAGTCACTGCTACAATCTGGTCTGTCTCGTCTTTAAGTTTAGCGTACTTGACAGATTTAGACTTGTAGGTCCGCCATGGAGAGAACTCTTTGCGTTCTACACGTTTGATTTGACCAAGACGAGTTGCAGCAAAGTAGGTTGTCGCATCATGAAACTGATCTACCACTTCAACATAAAGGATTTCTTCATTAGTTTCGAAGTTTGTGACAGTTTGGCTTAGATGCTCTCCAATATCCTTCCAACGAATATCTGCCAATTCGTGGATTGGTCGATAGATGACATTCCCAAGAGTCGTGAACATCAAGAGATGCTGGGTTGTCTTGGCAGATTGAACAAAGATCAAACGATCATCATCACGCTTGCCAATTTCTTCCAGCGTTGAAGCCGCAAAGGAACGAGGACTAGTACGCTTGATGTAACCTGCCTTGGTCACGCTGACATAGGTATCTTCCTCTGCGATGAGGCTCGCTGTATCAATCTCAATTACGTTTGCTGTATCTTCTAAAGCACTTAAACGTGGAGTCGCAAATTTCTTCTTAACCTCACGAAGCTCTTTTTTCATGAGATTGTACATAGTCCGTTCATCACCGATGATAGCAGCAAGCATAGCAATTTTTTCGCGAAGTTCTGCTTCTTCTTCCTGCAAGACAACTACGTCTGTATTGGTCAAACGATACAGTTGCAAGGTTACGATGGCCTCAGCCTGCTCTTCTGTAAACTCATAGCTGACCTTGAGGTTTTCCTTGGCGTCAGCCTTATTCTCAGAAGCACGGATAAGGGCAATGACTTCGTCCAAAATCGAAATCACGCGAATCAAACCTTCAACGATATGCAGACGTTTCTCAGCCTTTTCCTTATCAAAGCGGGAACGTGCCAAAATCACTTCACGACGGTGGGCGATGTAGCTAGACAAGATTGGAACAATCCCGACCTGACGAGGCGTGAAATTATCAATCGCTACCATGTTGAAGTTGTAATTGATTTGCAGGTCTGTGTACTTGAAGAGATAGTTAAGAACCAGCTCGGTATTAGCGTCTTTCTTGAGTTCGATAGCAATGCGAAGACCGTCACGGTCAGACTCATCACGAACCTCGGCAATCCCCGCTACCTTGTTATTGACACGGATTTTATCAATATCTTTGACTAGAGTCGCTTTGTTAGTTTCATAAGGAATCTCAGTGATAACGATTTGCTCCTTACCGCCTTTTAGCTTTTCAATCTCCGTCTTAGAACGAACAACCACGCGCCCTTTCCCAGTTTCATAAGCCTTCTTTATTTCGTCACGCCCTTGGATGATAGCTCCTGTAGGGAAGTCTGGCCCAGGCAAGAATTCCATGAGTTTGTCCACCTTGGCTGTTGGGTGGTCAATCATGTAAACCGTCGCATCAATAACCTCAGCTAAATTATGGGGAGGAATGTCTGTAGCGTAACCAGCCGAAATTCCAGTCGAACCATTGACCAAGAGGTTTGGAAATGCTGCTGGTAAGACAGTAGGTTCTTTCTCGGTATCGTCAAAGTTCCAAGCAAAGGGAACTGTCTTCTTTTCGATATCTTGAAGAAGATAACCAGCAATCTCAGACAAACGAGCCTCGGTATAACGCATAGCCGCAGGCGGATCCCCGTCCATAGAACCGTTATTACCGTGCATTTCAACTAGAATCTCACGGTTTTTCCAGTCCTGTGACATACGAACCATGGCATCATAGATAGAAGAATCACCGTGTGGGTGGAAATTCCCCATGATGTTCCCGACAGACTTGGCTGACTTACGGTAGCTCTTGTCAAAGGTATTGCCATCTTTATTCATCGAATAAAGAATACGACGCTGAACCGGCTTCAATCCATCCCGAATGTCTGGCAAAGCTCGGTCTTGAATGATGTATTTGGAGTAGCGACCAAAGCGCTCTCCCATGATGTCCTCCAGGGACATGTTTTGAATGTTAGACATAGGATACTAAGCCCGTAAAATGCAAAGTGAAAATAGGAAATTATTGCAGTGAGCGATGCTCACAAGAGAATCTATCTTTTTCACACAGCATTTAGGGCGTGTTCAACTCCTTTCAAAGAATGTAGAGTGGTTTTTATAGAATAAGGGATAATTTACAGAAATTAGTTCCGTGTTCAGTTACTAAATATAACTAAACTATCTTTTCTGTAGTTTAATCTTTTAAAATATATACTTTATTTAGTTGGTGATTTGAAAGTCTCTCCTCAGCATACTGAATCATCTTCTCAGCTACTTCTTTATCGTAGTTAAATCCCATTTTTTGAGCAAGGAACTGAGCCTCTCGGTGGAAAAGGTCCATCGTAGCAAACAAAGATTGAGTGATTTTGTCACTACTTGAAAAATCAAGTAGATTTGAGAATTCCTTCTCTTTCTCAGCAGGCAAGTAGCTAAAGAGATACTTGTAGTTCTTGCCAACATCAACCGTGCCCCTATCACTTGCTACCTGCCAAGCCAAGACCTTCAAGAGTTCTTGTTGACAAATTCCGTAGAGATGATCCGTGGCATAGATGGCTTGCTTGCGACAAATCCCTTTAACCACGTAGGCTGACACCCACCAAAATTCATTGCAGGCTTTTTCAAACTCAATCGCACTAGCTGGACTTGTCCAGTAACGTTGAGAATTTGTAGTATGGGAGTCAAACAAGCCTTTCTCATCTTTCAAAACTGTATAGTCAGCTTCACTATCCACCCACTCTTGAATGTGGTCTTTGGGGCAAAGGGTCAAATCTATCCGATTGCCATCCTCAAAGAGCATAAGATAAAGGCGGCGGTTGCCTAATACATTATGTTGCTCAATCATGCGCTTGCCAAGCCTTTCCAACCAAGAAAGATCAGCCGCCAGAGCGTCCAAATTCTCCACAATGTAGACCACATCATAGTCTTGGAACTCGTCCTTGGGAGCATTTGGGTTTGTCCGCGAGCCGGAAATAGCGACGGCATTGACTTTTAGCGCTTTTGCGGTTTGTAAAATTAAATCGAGCATGTCTGTTTCTATTCTCATGTTTATCACACTCTTTTTCTATAAGGTAACAGATCTTTTATTATATTGAATAGTCTCTTAAAATTTAAAAAATTAAGAAAACTATACAAGCTTTATAAAATCTAAATAATATAAAGAGCTTCAATTATATACAAAAACAAGTAATTCTTTTCTTGCTATCGTGAGCTTTGGAAAAGCATTCTCTATAAAATGTATACATTGAACATCGTCAAAATTTGTCGAATAATACTTCGATAAAGAGTTTACTGCTCTTAATAATTTGTTAAAATAAGCTAAAACCAACGGCGGAACTTCTTCAGTATTCAGATGATTAATTTCCGATTCTATTAAATCTTCAATTGCTAAGAATATTTCTCCTATTTCATTTTCAATATTTGAAGATAAATTCTTTTTAGAATTAAAATCATTAATAAAATTCAAAAGTTTGTTATATTCCCATTCAAAATCATCTAGTGCTCTATAGAATATTGGGAAATCACTTTGTAATTTTAATAGATTTGACTTCCTTGATTGTCGAGCCATTTCTTTAAGTTCTCTTAAACTCTCTTCAACCTTTTTTTGAGTTTTAGATAGTTGCTTTTGTTGACTTGTCAGTTCTACTATATTTCTCGCGATTGAAGATTGAATAATTTCTAGCTTTCGTTGTCGTTCATCAATTTCTTTAGTATCTTTTTTTGAAATCCAAGTTGCATAAATTATAGGTACTAGAATTGAAAAGCCACCTATACCTATCTGAATCCAATTGGAAATCCAATCTGTTGAATCAATCGCTTTAATCAATTCCTCAAACATTTCAACATTCATTTTATAATCCTTGTTAATTCCGTGATTAAATTTATTAACAGTGAGTAAATGCAAGATTCATATAGAGATTTATTTGATACGTGAACACTATTATATTTACCTCGTTGCTTTATAAAGTTTATAATCATCGTAGTTTTTTAAATCATTTAAAGATTTAAATTCATTTTTTACAATAACTTCTAAAAGCTTTTCTGTGCTTAATAATTTTTCTCTATATTTTTCTCCTCCACTATAATAACACTTCTTTAATTCTTGATAATCTGGAAATCTAAGAAGTAATTGTTCTTGAAATATAGTTTGTGCTTCTTCATATCTTTTTGAAAGGAAATGTAATTTTAAAACAGTAAAAAAAGCCGTAAGAATAATAAAAATAAAAAGGAAAATTCCTATTAGTTTCACTGTGTTAAAATCAGCACTAATAACGAAGGTAGTTATAGTAAGTAAACCAACTATTAAGTCATTTTCTTTCTCCATACTTTCTAGCTCAAATATATCTAAACTTTTTAAAACAAAATATAAAGATAAACACAAAGCACAAGTCATAATCAAAAATATAAACCAAAATTGATATTTATCAAAACCAATTTCTGTTTGTAAGCTATACTCTTTAAATAAATTTGTAAAAAAATTTACTATTCTGTTAGAAATATTTTGATTTGAAATACTGCCAATTAATATATCTCCCAAAATAAACGCGTTTACAAATATTAAAACTGAAAACATAATTTGTCGGAAGTATCTGAAGAGCGATAATAAAAACACTATAAAAGAATTGTATGCATATGACAGTGACAAGAATAATATGAAAATAGAACAAATTCCAATCAATAAATTATTATGTGCATTCAGAGACAGAATTATGGGAAATAAAACCACCATTATAACTGTCGCAAAAATAGCTCTTACAAAATAGCTGCTCTGTTTAGTTTTAGAACTAACATTTTTCATTATGTAATCTTTATTGGCTAGAACTTTCAAAGCGTCGAGTCTTTCTTGTGCCTTTTTCTTTTGATTTTTATCATAGTCTGAATATAAAATATTACATTTTTCTGTGAATCTGTTTAATATGTCTAATAACATCTTAATAATACACATCTTAAAACACCCCACTCTCCTCAAGCGTAAACTTAACATTATCCTCAATCCACTTACGGCGTGGTTCGACCTTGTCTCCCATGAGGACATTGACACGGCGTTCGGCGCGTGCTAAGTCTTCAATCGTGACACGGATGAGGGTGCGGGTTTCTGGATTCATGGTTGTTTCCCAGAGTTGGTCCGCGTTCATCTCACCAAGACCTTTATATCGTTGGAGTGTTGCGCCTTTGCCAAACTGCTTGCGGAGTTCTTCTAGTTCACCGTCTGTCCAAGCATAGGCCACTTCTTCTTTCTTTCCTTTGCCTTTGGACATCTTGTAAAGAGGCGGAAGGGCGATATAGACATGTCCTGCCTCAACTAGGGGACGCATGTAGCGGTAGAAAAAGGTTAAAAGAAGAGTTTGAATGTGGGCACCATCGGTATCCGCATCGGTCATGATAATAATCTTGTCATAATTGGCATCCTCAATGGAGAAGTCTGCTCCCACACCCGCACCGATGGTATAAATCATGGTATTGATTTCTTCATTTTTGAGGATATCTGCCATCTTGGCCTTGGCTGTATTAATCACCTTACCACGAAGGGGCAAGATAGCCTGGAATTTCCGGTCACGACCTTGCTTAGCAGAACCGCCGGCAGAGTCTCCCTCGACTAGGTAGAGTTCATTCTTGGCAGGGTTTTTAGACTGAGCTGGTGTTAATTTACCAGACAACAAGCCCTTGTCTTTCTTGTTTTTCTTACCATTTCGGCTCTCATCACGCGCCTTGCGTGCTGCTTCACGAGCGTCACGAGCCTTGATAGCCTTACGGATGAGATTGGAAGCCAGTTCCCCATTTTCCATGAGGAAGAAGGTTAACTTATCAGCCACAATCCCATCCACAACTGGACGAGCCAGAGGACTCCCTAGTTTATCCTTGGTCTGTCCTTCAAACTGGAGGTGTTCTTCCGGAACTAGGATAGAAAGAACAGCTGCTAGTCCTTCACGGTAATCTGACCCTTCTAGGTTTTTATCTTTTTCCTTGAGGAGCCCTGTCTTACGAGCGTAGTCATTCATGACCTTAGTAATGGCAGACTTAAGTCCTGTCTCATGCGTTCCACCATCTTTAGTACGAACGTTATTGACAAAGGACAGAATGTTATCTGAAAATCCATCATTGTACTGGAGGGCAACTTCCACTTGGAAACCATTGTCTTCGCCTTCAAAGTATAGGACTGGCGTCAATGTTTCCTTGTCTTCATTGAGGTAAGAAACAAAGTCTTGTACCCCGTTCTCATAATGGAATTCGATTGCTTCATCTGTTCGCTTATCTGTCAAAGACAAGGTGACATTTTTTAAGAGAAAGGCTGACTCATTGAGACGTTCAGAAATGGTATTGTACTTGAAGTCAGTCGTAGAAAAAATCGTCGCGTCAGGCATGAAGGTAACCTTGGTACCTGTCTTAGACTTGGGTGCTGTACCAATTTTCTTCAAGGTTGTAACAGGTTTTCCACCATTTTCAAAACGTTGCTTGTAGACTGTACCGTCACGAGTAATTTCAACTTCTAGCCAACTAGAAAGGGCATTAACGACTGAAGATCCCACTCCGTGGAGACCACCTGATGTCTTATAACCACCTTGACCGAATTTTCCTCCAGCGTGGAGAATGGTAAAGATAACTTCAACAGTTGGAATTCCCATGGCGTGCATCCCGGTTGGCATCCCACGACCATGGTCTTGAACAGTTAGACTGCCGTCCTTATTGATGGTCACATCAATGCGGTCACCAAATCCAGACAAGGCTTCATCGACTGCATTATCCACAATTTCCCAGACTAGGTGATGGAGACCAGCACCGTCAGTCGATCCAATATACATCCCCGGACGTTTGCGGACCGCATCCAACCCTTCTAGCACCTGAATGGCGTCATCATTGTAGTTATTAATATTGATTTCCTTTTTTGACACAAGGAACCTCCTATTTGTTCATCTTTTCTATTTTACAGGTTTTCTAGCGATTTTGCAAAGCTTTTCCCTTTCAGCTGTCACAATTTCACAGGATATTCTCTGACTTTCTATACCATTTCATGGTATAATAGGTCTATGATGACATTTGTATTATTAATTTTAGCTTATTTGCTAGGTTCGATTCCGTCTGGCCTATGGATTGGACAAGTTTTCTTTCAAACCAATCTGCGTGAACACGGTTCTGGAAATACTGGAACGACCAATACTTTCCGTATTTTAGGTAAGAAGGCAGGTATGGCAACCTTTGTGATTGACTTCTTTAAAGGGACCTTGGCCACTCTACTTCCTATTTTTTTCCACCAACAAGGTGTATCACCACTTGTCTTTGGACTTTTAGCCGTGATTGGACATACCTTTCCTATCTTTGCAGGGTTTAAAGGGGGCAAGGCTGTCGCAACCAGTGCTGGAGTGATTTTCGGATTTGCGCCTGTTTTCTGTCTCTATCTAGCAATCGTATTCTTTGGAAGCCTCTATCTAGGTAGTATGATTTCACTGTCTAGCGTTACTGCTTCTATTGCAGCCGTTATTGGAGTTCTCCTATTTCCACTATTTGGATTTATCCTGAACAGCTATGACCCTCTCTTCATTTTGATTATCCTAGCACTTGCTAGCTTGATTATCATTCGTCACAAAGATAATATCACACGTATCAAAAATAAAACTGAAAATCTCGTCCCTTGGGGACTAAACTTGACACATCAAAATCCTAAAAAATAAAACGCCAGTTTGAAACTGGCGTTTTTTTGTATGCTTATTTTGACTTGATGTAGTTGATACCATCTGCCTTAGGCGCAACTGCTTTTCCAAAGAAGGCTGCCAAGACAAGAATGGTCAAGACATAAGGGGCGATTTGAAGGTAAACCGCTGGCACTCCTTGTAGGAAAGGTAATTGAGAACCGATAACTGCCAAACTTTGTGAAAGTCCAAAGAAAAGACTAGAAAGCATAGCACCAATTGGGTTCCATTTACCAAAGATCATTGCAGCAAGGGCGATAAATCCAGGACCGACAATAGTTGTCACTGAGAAGTTAACTGAAATGGATTGAGCATAAATCGCTCCCCCAATTCCCCCTAGGAAACCTGAAATAATAACCCCAAGATATCGCATCTTGTAGACATTGATCCCCAAGGTATCCGCTGCCTGAGGGTGTTCACCAACAGAGCGAAGTCGAAGACCAAAACGGGTCTTAAAGAGAATAAACCATGCAAGGAAAGAGAAGGCAATCGCGATATAACCTAGCAAACTTGTTGACTTGAAGAAGATATCTCCAATCACAGGGATATCAGCCAAAACTGGGAAATCAAAACGTCCAAAAGTCTGGCTTAAGTTATCCGTTTGTCCTTTGTTATAAAGAACTTTAACCAAGAAAACCGCTAGGGCAGGAGCCATCAAGTTCAATACTGTACCACTGACAACATGGTCCGCACGGAAATGAACTGTAGCGACTGCATGGATGAGGGAGAAAATAGCTCCCACGATACCAGCAACTAACAAGGAAATCCAAGGAGTCGCTGCTCCAAGTTGTTCTGCAAACTCAAGGTTAAAGACAACCCCAGAAAAGGCTCCCATAACCATAATTCCTTCAAGACCTACGTTAACGACACCACCACGTTCAGAGAAAACTCCCCCGATACTCGTAAAAATAAGTGGTGCTGAGTAAATCAGCATAGAAGAGACCAAGAGGGTGAGTAATGTTGTAATAGACATCCTTACTTACCTCCTTTAACTTGTTTTTTAGGTTTGACAAAGCGTTCAATAATGTAGTGAACGCTGACAAAGAAGATAATAGACGCTGTTACAATGCTAACAAGCTCAGACGGAACTTGCGCTGCGTTCATACCCGGTGCTCCTACTTGCAAAACTCCAAATAAGAAGGCCGCAAAGAGAATTCCAATTGGTGAATTTCCAGCAAGCAAACTAACTGCCATCCCGTTAAATCCGATAGCCAATGACGAACCTTGAACGTAAACGTTTTGGAAAGTTCCAAGACCTTCTACCGCTCCACCAAGACCAGCCAAAGCACCAGAGATAATCATTGATAGAATGATTGTACGTTTTGCTGAAATACCAGCGTACTCTGAAGCATGGGGATTGAGACCAACTGCGCGAATTTCAAAACCGAGAGTCGTTTTCTTGAGCAAGAACCAAATCACAGCTACAGCAATGATGGCAAAGAAGATTCCAATATTCATACGAGAATTTCCAGTCAACTCTGATAACCATGGTGTCTGGTAAGTAGCATTGGCACTAACACGAATCGTTGAGTCTGTACTTTGCATAATATCTTTCGGAAAGGCATGAATAAAGGCATTTCCCACATACAATACAATGTAGTTCATCATGATGGTCACGATAACCTCTGACGTACCGAGATAAGCTCTGAGGATACCTGGAATCGCACCAACAATTCCACCTGCGATCAAAGCAATGATCACTGTCAATGGAATCAAAACGAGACGAGGCATATCTGGATTTGACAAGGCAAACCAACCACTTAGGATCCAACCCGCAAGAGCCTGACCAGGAAGCCCGACGTTAAAGAAACCTGCACGACTGGCAACTGCAAAACCAAGACCTATCAAGACAAGAGGACCCATGGCACGGAAAATTTCTCCAATCCCACGGAGGCTACCAAAAGCTGTATAGAACAACTCCTCATAGCCCCAGATAGCATCATATCCGAAGATCCACATGACAATGGCTCCGAGCAAGATTCCTAAGAATACGGAAATCAAGGGAACCGAAATTTGTTGTAATTTTTTAGACATCACTCTTCTCCTTTCCCAAGTTTCCACCTGCCATCAAGACACCAAGTTCTTGTTTGTTAGTTGTTTCTGGCGATACAATACCTTGAATCTTACCATCGTGAATAACAGCAATTCGGTCTGAGACATTTAAAATCTCATCCAATTCAAAGCTGACAACAAGGACAGCCTTCCCGTTATCACGCTCTTCAATCAAACGTTTGTGGATATATTCAATGGCACCGACATCCAAACCACGAGTTGGCTGGCTGACGATAAGGAGATCAGGATCACGATCAATCTCACGAGCGATAATCGCTTTTTGTTGATTTCCTCCTGAAAGAGCTGCCGCTGGAACAAATTCGCTTGCCGCACGGACGTCAAATTCTTCCATCAATTTCTTGGCATGTGAAGTGATATTGGCATAGTTCAAGATGCCATTTTTGCTGAGTGGTTCTTTGTAGTAGGTTTGAAGAGCGATATTTTCTGAAATCATCATCTCCAAAATCAAGCCATCACGGTGACGATCTTCAGGAACGTGCCCCACGCTTAGTTCTGTAATTTGTCGAGGATGCATCCCCACGATTGATTTGCCTTTTAATTCAACGCTACCTGACTCAACCTTACGAAGACCAGTAATGGCTTGAATGAGTTCAGATTGACCATTGCCATCAATACCTGCAATACCGACAATTTCACCAGCACGAACATCCAAGGAGAGATTTTTTACTGCTGGTACACCGCGGTTTTCATTGACAACCAAGTCTTTGATAGACAAGACCACTTCTTTGGGTTGCGGTGCTTGTTTTTCCGTTTTAAAGGAGACTGAGCGTCCAACCATCATTTCTGCCAAGTCCGCATTTGTTGCGCCTGCAATTTCGACTGTCTGGATTGATTTCCCACGACGGATAACCGTCACTCGATTCGATACCGCACGAATCTCATCCAGTTTATGGGTAATCAAAATGATAGACTTCCCTTCTTTGACAAGGTTTTTCATGATTGCCATCAACTCATCAATCTCTGAAGGAGTCAATACGGCTGTAGGTTCGTCAAAGATAAGGATATCAGCACCACGATAGAGTGTTTTCAAGATTTCTACACGTTGTTGGGCACCAACGGAAATATCCGCCACCTTAGCAGCAGGATCTACTGCCAAACCATAACGTTCAGAAAGAGCCTTGATTTCTTTAGTAGCACCAGCTATATCTAGAACACCATTTTTAGTGACTTCACTTCCTAAAATGATATTCTCAGCTACTGTAAAAGCCTCAACCAACATGAAATGTTGGTGAACCATCCCAATTCCAAGACCAGCGGCTTTAGATGGTGAGTCTAGTTTTACAACCTGACCATTCACCACAATTTCACCACTCGTTGGTTCAAGAAGTCCTGCCAGCATATTCATCAGAGTGGATTTACCCGCTCCATTTTCTCCTAAAAGTGCATGGATTTCACCTTTTCGCAGTTGCAAGTTGATTTTGTCGTTTGCTACAAATTCACCAAACACCTTGGTAATATCCCGCATCTCAATGACATTTTCGTGTGCCATATGCTCTTCCTTTCAGAGGTTTATTTTATTTCAATAAAACCTGCTAATCACATTAACAAGCTCTATTGAGACAAAAGTTGCCTCAATTCTTAAAGAAGCGACCAATGGCCGCTTCCTAAGAAATGACTTTTATCCATTATTTTTCAGGAACTTTTACGCTTCCGTCAAGGATTTTAGCTTTTGCATCTTCAACAGCTTTTTTACCTTCTTCTGAAAGGTTTGTTACTGCTAGCTCAACCCCTTTATCTTTCAATGAGTAAACAATCACTTGTCCACCAGGGAATTCACCTTTTTCTGTTTTGTTGGCAATATCTTTTACAGTTGTACCAACTTGTTTCAATGTAGATACAAGAACAAAGTTAGATTCTTTACCATCTTTAGAAGTGTATTTACCTTCTGCTGCTTGGTCACGGTCTACACCGATAACCCAAACTTTTTCGTTTTCATTTTTGTTTTCGTTCAATGATTTTGCTTCAGCAAAGACACCAGCACCTGTACCACCAGCTGCTTGGTAGACAACGTCTGCACCGGCAGCATATTGAGCTGCTGCAATTGTTTTACCTTTGGCAGCATCACCAAATGAACCAGCGTAGTCAACTTGGACTTTGATAGATGGGTCGACTGACTCAACACCAGCTTTGAATCCAGCTGCAAAACGTGAAATAACTTCAGATTCGATACCACCTACAAAACCAACTTGTTTTGTTTTCGTAGTTTTCGCTGCTGCAACACCAGCAAGGTAAGCTGCTTCGTTATCCGCAAATCTTACGCTCGCAACATTCTTTTGACCTTCAATCACATCATCAATCAAGACATAGTTTAGGTCAGAGTGGTCTTTTGCTGCTTCCTCAACTGCATTGTGAAGGGCAAAACCAACACCGAAGATCAGGTTGTAACTTCCAGCCGCTTGTTGCAAGTTGTTAGCATAGTCTGCTTCGCTTGTTGATTGGAAGTAAGTGTAACCTTTATCTTTAGAAAGATTGTGTTCTTTACCCCAGTCTTGCAAACCTTCCCAAGCTGATTGGTTAAATGATTTATCATCAACACCACCAGTATCTGTTACGATTGCTGCTTTGGTCTTCATTTCTGATGAAGATGAAGCTGCGTTACGAGAAGAGCGGTTACCACATGCAGCAAGTCCAACTGCTGCTACTGCAACTAGACCAAGGCCTAGCCATTGTTTCTTGTTCATTACTGAACCTCCTAAATAAGATGTGCAACGATGTTGCAAGTATGGATTGGTTGGCCACAAGGACCGCATCACTCAGAGAGTGACTCAGACTAGTTTAAGTCTGTAAATGAGTATGGAAGTAACTCCCCGACCGTCATCTCGACCGTCGATTTATCTTTAGCGACTAAAGTCACTTTTAGATCTTGTTCAAAAAATTCAACCATGACCTGGCGGCAAGCACCACATGGCGAGATGGGTTTTTCAGTTTGTCCGTAGACAATCAATTCTGAAAACTCCCGTTGCCCCTCCGAAACTGCTTTAAAAATAGCAGTACGTTCTCCACAATTAGTCAAGGGATAACTAGCATTCTCGATGTTCACACCCGTATAAACACTACCATCCTTGGCTACTAAAACAGCACCTATGGGAAAATGAGAATAGGGGACATAGGCTTGTTTGCTGGTTTCAATTGCTAGTTCAATTAACTCAGTAGTCGCCATCTGCCAATTCTCCTTTTAAAATCGCTACACCAGCAGATGTTCCGATACGGGTAGCGCCTGCTTCCACAAAAGCGACAGCATCTGCATATGAACGAGCTCCACCAGCTGCCTTAACTCCCATATCTGGCCCGACTGTTTCACGCATCAACTGAACATCCTCAATAGTGGCACCACCAGTTGAAAATCCAGTTGATGTTTTGACAAAGTCAGCGCCTGCTTTCTGGGATAATTGGCAAGCCACAACCTTTTCATCGTCTGTCAACAAGCAAGCTTCAATAATGACCTTAACCAACTTGTCACCACTTGCTTCTACGACAGCACGGATGTCCGATTCAACCAAATCCAGATTGCCTGATTTGAGGGCACCAACATTGATAACCATATCAATCTCATCCGCACCGTTTTGGACAGCTTCTTTTGTTTCAAAAGCTTTCACAGCTGAAGTTGCTGCTCCCAAAGGAAAACCTACTACTGTACAAACTTTTACATCTGAGCCTTCGAGCCCTGTTTTCGCATGTTTCACCCATGTGGGATTGACACAAACGCAGGCAAAGTCATACTCACGCGCTTCAGATAGCAAACGATCAATTTGTTCTTGACTTGCATCTTGCTTTAAAAGCGTATGATCAATATATTTATTTAACTTCATATTCGGATTCTCCCTGGTTTTATGAGATAATTTCTATAATTTCTCGTAAACTTTGCACTCCATCATTTATTTTAACATATTTTTGAAATTCTGTAACTAGTTCAGAAGAAATTTTTCCATTTGTATAAACTTTTGCAACAATTTCCCCTTTTTGAACGGAGTCTCCAACCTTCTTCTCAAAAACAATCCCTGTTTCATAGTCCAAGTCATCAGACTTGACTGCACGACCAGCTCCTAGTCTCATGGCATAGAGGCCAAATTCCATTGCAGGAAGAGCTGAAATAACACCCGTATCTTGAGCTGGAATTTCCACCACATGGGCAACTTTGACGGGGCGATAGAGATCTTCTAAATCACCGCCTTGTGCTGCTACCATTTCTTCAAACTTAGCCAGTGCTTGGCCATTTTCCAGGTGTTGACGGATTTCCTCAATCGTTTTTTCAACATCAGCCAAGCCAAGCATAATCTGAGCTAGCTCGCAGATAAAGTGACTAATATCTTCTCGGCCATTTCCTTGGAGAATCTCGATTGCCTCAAGGATTTCGAGACGATTGCCAATGGCTCTTCCCAAGGGTTGGCTCATATCGGTAATGACTGCTACCGTCTTTCGACCAACTGCCTTACCAAGATCCACCATGGTTTGAGCCAATTCGCGCGCCTCATCAACCGTCTTCATGAAGGCACCCTCACCGACCGTTACGTCTAGCAAAATGGCATCCGCTCCTGCAGCAATTTTCTTGCTCATCACCGAACTCGCAATCAAAGGAATCGTGTCTACAGTTGCTGTCACATCTCGGAGGGCATAGAGAAGTTTGTCTGCTTTAACCAGCTGATCTGACTGCCCAATGACAGATACACCAATGTCCTGTACCTGACGAATGAAATCTTCTTGACTTCGTTCGACTTGATAGCCCTTAATGGACTCCAATTTATCAATCGTCCCACCAGTATGGCCAAGACCACGACCACTCATTTTAGCAACGGGCACTCCGAAACTTGCAACAAGGGGAGCCAAAATCAAGGTCACCTTATCACCTACACCACCAGTCGAATGCTTGTCAACCTTAACCCCCTCAATAGCTGACAAATCAAACTCCTGACCTGTCTTGACCATATTCATCGTCAGGTCAGAAATCTCACGTGTGGTCATTCCTTTAAAATAAACAGCCATAGCAAAAGCAGACATCTGATAGTCTGGAACAGTTCCAGCCACATAGCCTTCTACCAGCCATTTGATTTCATTTGAAGTCAGTTCTTGACCATCTCGTTTCTTTTGGATTAAATCAACTGCTCTCATTCTTTCACACTTCTAAGGATATAGTATCCCTTATCTTTCTTTACGATTTCACAATTTCCAAAAACGTCTTCCATCTTGCTTTTGGCACTTGGAGCTCCTTGTTTTTTCTGAATGACGATGGTTAAATCTCCTCCGTCTTTCAAGAATTCTCTGCTCTTTTCGATAATCTCATGAACAACCTGTTTGCCCGCTCGAATCGGCGGATTGGAAATAACATGGTCAAACTTCCCTTCAACTTGTTCATAGATATTGGATTGGAAAATCGTTGCTTCTACTTTATTTCGTTCAGCATTTTGTCGCGCTAGGTCCAAGGCACGATTATTGATATCGACCATGGTTGCCTGAACTCCATAAGCCTTGACCAATGACAAGCCCAATGGCCCATAACCACAACCCACATCAAGGACCGTCTCTCCTTCATTTACCTCTAGACACTTGAGCAAGAGCTGACTCCCAAAGTCAACCATTTTCTTGCTAAAAACACCCGCATCCGTCAAAAAGGTCATGTTTTCTCCCAACAACTCCACTCTCAACTCATGAATGTCGTGACCAGCATCAGGATTTTCTGCATAATACATTTTACTCATAAAACTATTTTACCATAATTTGGCTTGAATTGTAAATCGTTTACAAAGTGATGATCAAATGAAAAAGACTGAAGAATCCTAGTCAAAAAACCTTTTCTTCAATCTCTTTCAATTATTAGAAATACATTACAATCTATCGGGAACTACAAATTATCATAGTCAGGAAAAAACAGTTCGTCTGCAATCAGGCGCATTTTTATTACTATTTCTTAACCTTAAAATACTTTATTATCAACAAGATTCCCAATATGATGTTTAGATAAAAACCCAACTGATAAGTTTGTGTCAAGATTTCCAAACTTGTCCAAAGTCGTATCAAATCTTCTAGTGACATACGGAATAGATATCCTTCTGTAGCAATCCACAAAATCAAAAATAGATAACTTCCAGCAGCAAGCCATTTCGTCCACTGCTTTTTTACTAGCCAGGCAATCAAGAGTGAGCAGATAAAGACAGCTGTTACAAGGAGATGATCCATTAAGAAGGTAAAACCGTAATAGGTTTCTACAAAGCGTCTACCATTATCCGCATTCGCTCCCCTTATAAAAGGTAAGGCAAAACTTAAAATAAAACAGAGTTCCAATATATAACTTTTTAAGATTTTCATGACACACCTCCTATAAGTTGTGAACCAAAAAGCCCACTTTCAATAACTGATAAGTCTTCAGAAACCATTCTCTATCTCATCATTAAATTATTCAACCTCCATCTACCTCTATTATACGATATTGACTTACTACCATCAAGAAACCGCTTTATCTTTTTAGCTTTTTATGGTATGATAAACAAAATATCTAGGGGAAAACAAATGACCAACGAATTTTTACATTTTGAAAAAATCAGTCGCCAGACTTGGCAATCATTGCATCGCAAAACAACCCCTCCCTTGACAGAGGAAGAGTTAGAATCCATCAAGAGTTTCAATGACCAGATTAGTCTGCAGGACGTAACAGACGTCTATCTTCCCCTTGTCCATCTTATCCATATTTACAAGCGCACTAAGGATGATTTGGCATTTTCAAAAGGAATTTTTCTTCAACGCGAAAGTAAATCTCAGCCTTTTATCATTGGGGTTTCTGGAAGCGTTGCTGTGGGGAAATCTACTACTAGTCGCTTGATTCAGATTCTACTATCACGCACTCTCCCAGATGCTACTGTAGAATTGGTGACAACTGACGGTTTTCTCTATCCCAATCAAACCTTGATAGACCAAGATATCTTAAATCGCAAAGGTTTTCCTGAAAGTTATGATATGGAAACCTTGCTGAATTTTCTTGACCGCCTAAAGAATGGGCAAGATGTCGATATTCCTGTCTATTCTCATGAAGTGTATGACATTGTTCCTGGAGAGAAGCAACGTGTCAAAGCTGCTGATTTTGTCATTGTCGAGGGCATCAATGTCTTTCAAAACCCTCAAAATGAGCGCCTTTACATCACTGATTTCTTTGATTTCTCCATCTATGTGGATGCAGCAGTTGAGGACATTGAAAGTTGGTATCTGGATCGTTTCTTAAAACTCCTCAGCTTTGCCCAAAATGATCCCAACAGCTACTACCACCGCTTTACGCAAATGCCAATTGGAGAAGTTGAAGCCTTTGCACATCAGGTTTGGACCAGTATTAATCTCACAAATCTACAAAACTATATCGAACCAACAAGGAATCGCGCCGAGGTCATTCTCCACAAGACTAAAAACCATGAAATCGATGAAATTTACCTAAAAAAATAATTTCCCCTTGTCAAAACCTAAGTTTTCATATATAATGGTATAGTTAGTAAATATGGAGGTAAGAACATTGGCAAACATTAAATCAGCTATCAAACGCGCTGAATTGAACGTTAAACAAAACGAAAAAAACTCAGCTCAAAAATCAGCTATGCGTACTGCTATCAAAGCTTTCGAAGCAAACCCTTCTGAAGAACTTTTCCGTGCTGCTAGCTCAGCTATCGACAAAGCAGAAACTAAAGGTTTGATTCATAAAAACAAAGCAAGCCGCGACAAAGCTCGTCTTTCAGCTAAACTTGCTAAATAAGAAACAGTCCATAGAGGCTGTTTTTTTGTCCTCTAATCAGAAAAGGTAGAAAATGAAAATCGCAATCATAGGATATTCTGGAGCCGGCAAGTCAACTCTAGCTGAAAAGTTGTCAAACTACTACTCCATCCCCAAACTGCATATGGACACACTCCAATTTCAACCTGGTTGGCAAGACAGTGACCGCGAATGGATGCTGGACGAGATGAAAAACTTTCTCACAAAGCACGAAGCTTGGGTCATCGACGGCAACTACTCTTGGTGTTGCTATGAAGAAAGAATGCAGGAAGCTGACCAAATCATCTTTCTCAATTTTTCACCATGGACTTGTCTCTTTCGAGCCTTCAAACGGTATCTCACTTACCGAGGCAAGGTCAGAGAAAGTATGGCAGCAGGCTGTCCTGAACGCTTTGACTGGGATTTTATCAGATGGATTCTCTGGGATGGGCGGACAAAGAATGCTAAAGAACGCTATCAACGGGTTCAAGAAAACTACCCAGAGAAAGTAATTGTTCTCCGGTCTCAAAAGGAGATGGAGTACTTCTTAGAAAATCTAGCGCATAACAAGAAAAACCAACGTGTCTAACGTTGGTTTTTTGCTTTTACCCAATCACACTTCCGTTTGGTACAGCTGGATCCACTGTGAGAAGGGTTAATTTGCCATCATGTTCAGCTGAGAGAATCATCCCTTGGCTGACATATTTTTTCATCATCTTGCGTGGTTTGAGGTTGGCAACGATTTGTACCTTCTTGCCGACCAATTCTTGTTCGTTTGGATAGTATTTTGCAATTCCTGAGAGGATTTGACGGTCTTCGCCATCACCAGCATCTAGGCGGAATTGGAGCAACTTGTCAGAACCTTCCACTTTAGACACTTCTTTGACTTCTGCGACACGGATCTCAACCTTGTCAAAGTCTTCAAACTTGATTTCATCCTTGTTGAGTTTGAGTTCGACTTCATCTGGATTCCATTCTTTTTCGACGGCTGGCTTGTTGCTTTCCATTTGTTCCTTGATATAGGCAATCTCTTCTTCCATATCCAGACGTGGGAAGATTGGTGTTCCTTTGGCCACAACATTCACATCTGATGGCAAGTCAGCTAGGTTCAAATTTTCAAGGCTAGCAACTTCTGCCAATCCAAGCTGGGTCAAGACTGCACGACTGGTTTCCATCATAAATGGCTCAATCAAGTGAGCTACGACACGAAGGCTAGCTGCCAAGTGGCTCATGACACTTGCCAATTGGTCACGGTGCTCTTCATCCTTAGCCAAGACCCATGGGGCTGTCTCATCGATGTATTTGTTGGTACGTGAGATAAGAGTCCAGACTGCTTCAAGGGCACGTGGGTAATCAACGGCTTCCATGTGTGTATGGAAGTCAGAGATAGATTGCTCTGCTACTTGAGCAAGAGCATTGTCAAATTCAGTCACACCCTCTACATAGGCAGGGATTTGCCCATCAAAATACTTGTTAATCATAGAAACCGTACGGTTAAGGAGGTTTCCAAGGTCATTGGCCAATTCATAGTTGATACGGCCAACGTAGTCCTCAGGAGTGAAGGTTCCATCTGAACCAACAGGAAGGCTACGCATGAGGTAGTAACGAAGTGGATCCAGTCCATAACGCTCTACTAACATTTCAGGATAAACGACATTCCCTTTAGACTTAGACATCTTGCCGTCTTTCATGACGAACCAACCATGGGCAATCAAGCGATCAGGCAATTTCATATCCAACATCATGAGAAGGATTGGCCAGTAGATGGAGTGGAAACGAAGGATATCTTTTCCGACCATATGGAAGACTGTTCCATTCCAGAATTTATCGTAGTTAGCATGATCCTCTTGACCATAACCAAGAGCAGTCGCATAGTTGAGAAGGGCATCAATCCAAACATAGACAACGTGTTTTGGATTAGATGGGACTGGAACTCCCCAGGTAAAGGTTGTACGAGAAACCGCTAAGTCTTCCAAACCTGGCTCGATGAAGTTACGCAACATTTCATTAAGACGACCATCTGGAGTGATGAAGTCAGGGTGCGATTTGAAAAATTCAACCAAACGGTCTTGGTATTTTCTGAGGCGCAGGAAGTAAGATTCTTCAGAAACCCATTCCACTTCGTGACCTGATGGAGCGATACCGCCTGTCACATTTCCAGCTTCATCACGGAAAACTTCCGCAAGCTGACTTTCTGTAAAGAATTCCTCATCTGAAACTGAATACCAGCCAGAGTATTCACCCAAGTAGATGTCATCTTGAGCAAGTAAACGTTCAAAGACTTGCGCCACTACTTTTTCATGGTAGTCATCAGTGGTACGGATAAATTTATCATATGAGATATCAAGTAATTGCCAGAGTTCTTTAACTCCAACTGCCATCCCATCAACATAGGCTTGTGGTGTAATTCCAGCTTCTTCCGCTTTTTGCTGGATTTTCTGACCATGCTCGTCAAGACCTGTCAGATAAAAGACATCATAGCCCATGAGGCGTTTGTATCGAGCTAGGACATCACAAGCGATGGTTGTGTAGGCAGAACCGATATGAAGTTTACCAGATGGATAGTAAATCGGTGTTGTAATATAAAAATTCTTTTCAGACATAATTTTTCCTTTCCAGGCAAATGAAACCTGATTTTCTAACACTTCATTATATCATATTTTTAGTGATTTTCGATAGGAAAATCCATACAAAAACAAGATAGACAACTGTCCATCTTGTTTTTTTCTGTTCTATATCTTATTCATAACGAAGGGCTTCAATCGGATCAAGTTTAGACGCTTTATTGGCTGGCAAGACTCCGAAAATCATCCCAACACTTGCTGACACAGCCAAGCTAAAGAGAGCGATTGGGAGGGAAACCCCAACTTCAATACCTGCAATCATGTTTTGAAGCAATACTCCAGCTAACATGGTCATTCCAGCAGCAATCCCAAGACCAATGACACCACCTAACAAAGTCAGGATCATGGATTCAATCAAAAACTGTACCAAGATATTAGCCCGAGTAGCTCCGAGAGCTTTCCGCAGACCAATCTCACGTGTGCGTTCTGTCACCGAAACCAGCATGATATTCATAACACCAGTTCCCCCGACAAAGAGAGAGATTCCTGCGATGGCACTGATAATGGTGGTCATAAAACCAAAGAGTTGTTGTACTTCTTGGAAGGCAGCGGTTGCATCCGCAACTTGGTACTCCCCTTGCTGAAGACCAGCAATCTCAGTCAGTTTTCGAGCCAACTCCGGACCCAAGGTCTGCGTTAGACTAGTATCATTGACACGAAAGACGATGTTCGAAATTTCATCAGTATTAAAATTGGCTGCGAGAGAAATATTGGTCGTAATTGGAAGACCACCAATCCCAAAGGCTTTAGCAGTTTTGGCTTCATTGCTGGTATAAACGCCAATCACACGGTAACTAAATTCATTAACAGAGATGATTTGATTTACCGCAGCTTCTGGACTATCAAACAAACTCTTGGCTAGTTCTTCATCCAACAAAATCACACTGGCAAATTCCTTGTAGTCTTGCTGTCTTAGACTTCTACCCGCAACGATTTCATTTTCAACTGCGTTCATGTAGGTGCTATTTCCGCCTGTCAGAGTCGCTCGTTCAACCTTCTTATCCTTATAAGACAAGGTAACGTTGGTCGAGTTGGTGACATAGTAACTGTCTACTCCTTTGAGTTTGGCAGCTTCCTTGACCCAGGATTCTAGTGGTTTTGGTGGTTCAACATGAACATCCTCTTCTTTCCCGCTGACTGTCAAAGCGGATTGTTTCTGCGTAAAGGAGCCGTCCTTGCTTTTGATAGGTGAGAAAAAGACATGGATATCCTTCTGTGATTTGGTCATGTTTTTATTGACCTGACGAGACATGGAGTCTCCCAGAGCCATGATGACAACGACAGACGAAACTCCGATGATAATCCCAATCATGGTGAGGAAGGAACGCATCTTGTGGGCCATGATGGATGAAAAGGCAAATTTCAGATTCTGCATCTAGTTTTCCTCCTTTTCTACCAGAGCACTGTCTGATGAGATGACCCCATCACGAATGACAATTTGGCGTTTGGCATAAGCAGCAATCTCAGGCTCGTGCGTGACCATGATAATGGTTTTCCCTTCCTTGTTTAACTCAACCAACAGCTGCATGATTTGATTTCCTGTCTTGGTATCCAAGGCTCCTGTGGGTTCGTCCGCTAGGATGATAGAGGGATTATTTACCAAGGCACGCGCAATCGCTACACGTTGCTTTTGACCACCTGATAACTCGGAAGGCAAATGATGACTGCGCTCCGTCAGCTCAACTTTTTCCAGAAATTCCTCAGCCAATTTCCGACGTTTTGAAGCCGAAACACCAGCGTAAATCAAGGGCAATTCGACATTTTGAAGAGCATTAAGCTTGGACAAGAGAAAGAACTGCTGAAAGACAAAGCCGATTTGCTGGTTACGGACCTTGGCCAATTGTTTCTCTCCAAGACCTGCCACTTCTTGGCCATCAAGATAGTACTCTCCACTAGTTGGTGTATCCAACATTCCTATGGTATTCATCAACGTAGACTTACCAGAACCAGATGGTCCCATAATGGCAACAAACTCACCTTCATGAACTTCTAAGTTAATATTTTTTAGGACCTGTAGTTCTTGCTCACCATTTCGATAACTCCTGCAGATATTTTTTAGACTAATTAATTTTTTCATCATCCTTCACCTCTTTTCCTTCTTCCAAGGAAGATGTTGGATTACTGATGACCTTGGCTCCGTCTGTCACACCTGAAGTAATTTCTTGGTTGTCTGCGTCCGCATTCCCCAAAGTAACTTCTACCTTCTTCGCTTTTTTCTGGTCGTCAACGATCCAGACATAGTTTTTGTCATTTTCGGTAACAACACTTGTCAAAGGAACAAGGATGGCCTTACTCTTATTTTTGACTTCCACACTGACAGAGAAGCCTTGTTTCAACTCACCGATATCGCTGGTCACATCAACAGTATAAGGGTACTTAGAGCCAGTATTTCCTCCAAGGGCTGCATTTGCTGCTTCTCCATTGTTTTTAGGATAATCAGAAATATAGCTGATTTTTCCAGTCCAGCTCTTATCTTGGTAAACCTTCGAAGTAAAGGTAACTTCTTGCCCAACAGAAAGGTTAGCAAGGTTGTATTCAGACAACTCCCCTTTGACCTGCAAGTTTTCATTACTTACGACATGTACTACCACTTGGCTATTACCTGTTGGCGATTTGGAAACATTACGATTAACTTCAACTACAGTCCCTTCTAGTGTACTGAGGACAGTTGCGGCATCTAGCTGTGCTTGAGCCTTGTTGAGCTGAGCCACAGCATCTGCACGGTTATCCTTGGCATCACTGATTTGAGAGTCGATAGAGGATACTGAAGAAGTCGCTGCTTGCGCTTGTTCTGGGAGTCCAGCTTCTGTTGGAACCTGTGGAGAAGCTGGTGTAGCTGATGCATTTTCACGAGCCTTGTTTAACTCCTCGATATGACGGTCTGCCTTTGCAACTGCACGATCGGCTGCATCATAGGCAGCTTGAGCATCTGCACTGCTGTATTTGACCAAAGCTTGCCCTTCTTCGACCTTGTCTCCAACCGAAACGAGAATTTCATCTAAATCTCCCTTACTAGCATCAAAATAAACGTATTGTTCATTTTTTGCTGTAACCGTACCTGACAAGAGGACCGATGAAGCAACAGAACCTTCCTTAGCAGTAACGATATGAGAGGTTTCCTCCTTGACTGCTGACTGGGAAGGTTGTCTAAAAATCAAAATCCCCGCAGCACCGATAACAATAGCACTGGCAACACCAATCGCTGTGTATAATTGCCATTTTTTTGCCTTCTTATTTCTTTTCATTTTTAAGCTCCTTTATTCTTTTGCCTTACAAAAACCATTATATCAGAAATACCAAGCCCAAACAATAACAGTTCAGATGGAAACAATGACAATTCAGGATCATTATTTCGTTCGGTATTCGTTTATTGGATTATTGTGCTAGATATATAATACAATATCTTTTTGAATTTGGCAAGCGTTTTTATAATTTTTTTATCGTAGCAGATTTTTGCATTCAAAAAATAAAAACGATAGAATATGACTATCAAAGCTATAAGGAGTTTTCTATGAGAGAATATGATATCATCGCCATCGGTGGAGGAAGCGGCGGCATTGCCACTATGAACCGCGCTGGCGAACACGGTGCAAAAGCTGCTGTTATCGAAGAGAAAAAATTAGGTGGAACCTGCGTCAATGTCGGCTGTGTTCCTAAAAAAATCATGTGGTATGGAGCGCAAATCGCTGAAAACTTCCACCACTACGGCCCTGACTACGGTTTTACAAGTTCAGATGTTCAATTTGATTTTACTAAACTTCGTCAAAACCGTGAAGCCTACATCGACCGTGCTCGCTCATCTTATGACGGAAGTTTCAAGCGCAATGGGGTTGATTTGATTGAAGGTCGTGCTCATTTCGTTGATGCTCATACGGTCAGCGTTAATGGTGAATTGATTCGTGCCAAGCATATCGTGATTGCGACTGGCGCTCGTCCAAGCATCCCAACTATTCCTGGAGCTGAACTCGGTGGCAGCTCAGACGATGTCTTTGCTTGGGAGCAACTTCCTGACTCCGTTGCGATTCTTGGAGCTGGCTATATCGCCGTTGAATTAGCAGGTGTTCTCCACGCACTAGGAGTAAAAACGGATTTGTTTGTCCGTCGTGATCGTCCCTTGCGTGGTTTTGACAGCTACATCGTTGAAGGACTTGTCAATGAAATGGAAAAAACAGGTCTACCTTTACACACACATAAGGTACCAGCCAAACTAGAAGAATCAGAGCAAGGTATTACCATTCATTTCGAAGATGGTTCTAGTCACACTGCCAGCCAAGTTATCTGGGCTACCGGTCGCCGTCCAAATGTAGACGGTCTGGAGTTAGAAAAGGCTGGCGTCACACTCAACCAACGTGGATTTATCCAAGTAGATGAATACCAAAATACAGTTGTAGATGGCATCTATGCTCTTGGAGATGTTACTGGTGAGAAGGAACTGACCCCGGTAGCCATCAAGGCAGGACGTACCTTATCTGAACGCCTCTTCAACGGGAAAACAAATGCCAAGATGGACTACACGACTATCCCTACTGTTGTCTTCTCCCACCCAGCAATCGGAACAGTCGGTTTGACCGAGGATCAAGCTATCAAAGAATACGGCCAAGATAACATCAAAGTCTACAAGTCAAGCTTTGCATCTATGTACTCAGCCGTTACAAGCCATCGTCAAGAATCTCGTTTCAAACTCATCACCGCCGGTGATGACGAAAAAGTTATTGGCCTACACGGACTTGGTTATGGAGTGGATGAGATGATTCAAGGATTCGCTGTTGCCATCAAGATGGGGGCTACCAAGGCGGACTTTGATGCTACAGTAGCTATCCACCCAACCGCCTCAGAAGAATTTGTAACCATGCGCTAATTATTGTAAGAGACCTCTTGAGGTCTCTTTTTACTTGTAAAATCGGCCGTTACAAAATTGTTACCTTGATTTCAAAAATAGGTTGACTTTTCTTTCTGAATTAGTATAATAGTTACTATAATTTTGAAAAGAGGTTAACAGTTTTGAAAAAAGCTCATATATATGCTATCCCTGCTATCGGTGCAGCTCTCATCGCCGTATTGGCACAAATCAGTCTCCCTATCGGTCCTGTACCTTTCACTTTGCAAAACTTTGCGATTGGTCTGATTGCTACTGTTTTTAGACCCAGAGAAGCTGTTCTATCTGTAGCTCTCTATCTCTTGCTGGGTGCCATTGGTTTACCTGTTTTTGCAGGGGGAGGAGCTGGATTTCACGTTTTAGTCGGTCCAAGTGCAGGCTATCTTTGGTTCGACCTTGTCTATGCTGGACTTACATCTTATCTCATCCATCAAAAAAGTGGCTACATTCGCATTTTCCTAGCCAACCTCTTGGGTGACTCCCTCGTCTTTGTCGGAGGTATTCTCAGCCTCCACTTCCTTGCTGGTATGCCACTTGACAAGGCACTCGCTGTTGGCGTCCTTCCCTTTATCCTCCCTGATCTTGGTAAGATTATTGCCATTAGTTTCATTAGTCGTCCCCTACTCGAACGATTGAAAAGTCTTCCATATTTTTCAAGATAAAAGAATAGTCCAGAACAATTGTTCTGGACTATTTCCTTTCTAAGAATCAACTGTACACTATTTAGATACTCGACTATTCTTATACCAGTATGAATATTAATCGTTTTATTCTTCAAATTATAGCTATTCACAATATGCAAAGTAGAAAAGTATTCTAATTGATTCAAACCGAATAAGCTTCTATTGATTTTGGATGCTTAGCAATTGTATACTTTTCAGAAAACGCATTTTCAATGATTGAGCTATATTTTATAAATCATTTATGATACAATAGAGCTACCTAAAAGATTCAGAAAATTTAATGTTCATTGATTGTTTATATTAACTTGAACATTCTGATTTTTCTTCATTCAAAAATAACTGTAAATAATTATAAGTAGAAAGGTAATTCTATGGCAAAGAATACTCGTGAGCTAATCATTGGGGCTCTCATCACACTAGCTAAGAAAAATCCTCAGCGTAGTTCCTTTACAATGACTGAAATTGCTGCTGAAGCTGGTATTTCACGACAAGCGATTTATCAAAAGCATTTTAACAACTTTGAAGATATTATCGAATACATTCACGAAGAGACCAATCAGCACATTTTTAACGTCTTTAATAAGTACTGCCCTAGCAATGATGGAGATCCTATCAGCTTTTTAGCAGACCATATACTTCCGCTCATATACGAAAAAAGGGAAATTGTTAACACCTTGTACACCACACAAGTCGACCCATGTTGGAAGGAATTTCTGCGTGGAACATACTCAGAGTGGGTACTAAAGAATGTCAATTACCAACTGAAATATAATTTTAATAAAGAGGACATCGCTTATATCATTACGACCATGGCAATCTCTTTCATTGAAGTCTGGATTCGTAAGGATGATCCAACACCACCTGAAGAGTATAGAGAGACTTTTATTCAATTGTCTAAAACTTCTCTGTGTGACTATATTGTGTCCTAAAAAAAGAATCTTGAGTTGCACTCAAGATTCTTTTTATTGTTGCCCTTTAAAGGCATCGACCATTACCTGAAATTCTTCATTGGAAAGCGTGATTCCTTTGCCCATTTTGGTATGGTCTGGGCTCCAAGCGCGAATGTCAAACTTTGCAGGGGCACCATTAAAGCTAACGCGATTTAGTTCTTTTGTCCATCCTTTGTCATTTTCAGACAAGGTGAGCAAGTGTTCTTCGATTTCAAATGTAAATTCTGCCATTTTAACTCCTTTATGTGATATGCTTTCTATAGTCTATTCGTAAAAATCTTGTGGTTTTTAGGAAAATTTTATATAATGTGGATATATAAGAAGGGAGGATTCTATGAGACAGACATTCAAACTAGTTCTAGATAAACTACATGGTTTTCTCAATGGGAATGATGATCATCCTCAAATCGAGGATAACTCCCTCACTGCTATGATTGAACAAGCCATCCAAAGAAAGACGGCTGTTCATGTCATACTTGCTGAGACAAGTTTTACGGGTGATATTGTTAAACACGATGCTAATCGCCAACAAATTATCGTCAAAAATTTTTCAAAAAACGTGACCCGAATCATTCGTATCAGTGATATTAAACGACTTCGTTTTGTTCCCTCAACCGTACAAAAAGCTCAGAAAAATCTATTTAAGAAAGAGTGAGATGTTCTTTGCATCCCACTCTTTTTCTTAACGAATTTGTTCAAAATGAAGATGAACAGCGATATGGTCGCCATAACCACTTCTCTCCAAATCGCGTTGCAAGCGATAAGAGATATAATGTTCTGCGATTGTAATGTAGCCAGCTCCAAGCAAGCGGTGCTCAACCATTGACTGGATCATGCTGATAGTGGCACGTTCTACTTTTGCTTCTTCCAAGTCCAAAACGACTTTTTTAGTAACTTGAGCTAAGTTTTGACGTAGGTCATCAGTCAAAACATAAACTGTTTGGGCTGCTTTTAGAACAGCTTGGTAAATTTTATCTGGATCAAATTCAGCAATTTCTCCATTACGTTTGATTACTTGCATAAGGTTCTCCTTTATTCTTTGTTTTCTTTGATTTCAGCCAGCATCTTTTCTTCTTCGGCTGTCAGTTTATAGTTTTCTAGCAGGTCAGGTCTGCGTTCGTAGGTTTTCTTTAGACTCTCATACAGCCGCCACTGGCGAATCTTTTCATGGTGCCCACTCATGAGCACATCTGGCACGACCATACCTCGATAGTCATAAGGGCGAGTGTACTGAGGATATTCGAGAAGACCCGAAGAAAAGCTATCATCCTGGTGACTAGACTCCTTACCAATCACTTCCGGTATCAATCGCACAGTCGCATCGATCATGGTCATGGCCGCCAATTCTCCTCCAGTCAAAACATAGTCTCCTAGGGAAATTTCATCAGTTACCAAGGTCTTGATGCGCTCGTCATACCCTTCATAATGACCGCAGATAAAGATTAGTTCTTCCTCTTGAGCCAAATCCTCAGCATAAGTCTGATCAAACTGCTTTCCAGCTGGATCGAGGAGAATGACGCGCGGATTTTTCTTTTCAATAGCATCAAAGGCATCGAAAATGGGTTGAGCCCTTAGCAACATCCCCTGACCGCCTCCGTAAGGTTCATCGTCAACATGACGGGCCTTTTCAGCATATTCTCTGAAATTATGATACTGGATATCCAAGAGCCCTTTTTCTCGAGCCTTCCCAACAATCGAGTGTTCCAGCGGAGAAAACATCTCAGGAAAGAGGGTTAAAATATCAATCTTCATCATCTAGTCCTTCTAAGATTTCCACTTCGACCCGCTTGTTTGGAATATCAACATTGAGAACTACTGGTGGAATGTAAGGTAAAAGCAAATCTCGCTTACCTTTTCGCTTGACTACCCAGACATCATTGGCTCCCGGTTGTAGGATTTCCTTGATAGTTCCTATCAAGTTATCACCCTCGTAAACATCCAAACCGATAATCTCGTGATAATAGAATTCTCCATCATCTAGATCGTTCAAATCTTCCTCGGCGACCTTGAGACTATAACCCTTGTACTTTTCAATCGCATTGATATGGTACATGTCTTTGAATTTGATAATGTCAAAGTTCTTATGCTTACGGTGACTTGCGATGGTCACTGTTTGGACAAACTGGTCTTTATCATCAAATAAAGCCAGCTCTGCCCCTTTTTTAAACCGTTCCTCAGCAAAATCCGTCACAGACAAGACTCGCATCTCACCTTGTAGACCCTGCGTATTAACGATTTTCCCAACATTAAAGTAGTTCATCTTGTCTCCTGTACTCTCCTTCTTTCCATCTTATTCTGACAATTCTCGAATAATATTCGCAATTTTTTCTGATTCAGACCATTGTAAATAATGGTGATTCCCTCCTAAAATGAGTTTAGTATTGGAAGTCCAATATTCTGAGTCTCTGTATTCTTTTTCTCTATAAGCCTGACAAAAAATAAATACAGGGACATGAGCTTCTATAGATACATTCTTAAAATCTTCCTCAGTAATCTCACAATATATATGAAATTCTGGAACTTGTCTTTCCAACTCTGAATCTTTTTCTTGCACTAAATCCCAGATTTCTTCATTAGTTTCAGAGCTAAATGCTGCTTGAGTTATGTTCTTAAAATAGACTTCGGGGCCACACTCTTCAATCAGTCTCATTTGCTCTTCCATTTCTGGATAAGGATTTTCTGAAAAATCAGAAAACATTACTTTTTTAGTTGTTGGTTCAATTGCTACTAAAGCCTGACACTTAATTGATTTGTTCATCAATTTGCAAGCTAAAATTCCACTCAAACTATGTGCACAAAGTATATATTCATAAATCGCCAATTCTTCAAGTACTTCATAAACCGCGTCTACAAGATTGTCCAGATTTTTTCCAGATTGGTCATGAATCGGACTCCTACCTGTGTTTGGAAAATCAATTGTCAAATAACCAATTGTGGGAGGAAGTTTTTCAAGTATAAGTGAAAAATTTTCATAACTTGGTAGCAAACCTGCGCCATTTAAACAAACAAGCACTTTCTTTTGCTTTTTATAAGTAACAGAGAGGCTGCCAATTTTTGTAGTTACTTCAAATCGTTTCATAAAGAAATCCACTCATTCTATAACAATGATTTATTAAAAACCCTTATCCTTTATTTTATCACGTTCTAGGGATTTTCACAAGTTGAAGAAAAAAGACACTATAGATATTTTCCCTCCAAAAATTCTTCCAAATCTCGTTCATGTTGGTACTTAATGGCAGCCTTCTTATCTTTGTCAAAGATGGTTTTGGTTAGATCAATGTCGTTTATGGTCGCGATTGCGACGGTGTAGTGAATGATATCAGCTAGTTCTTTGGCTAGTTCCTCATTTGAGTCCTGGACAGACTCTTTTCGACCAGAGCGCCCGTTCAAGACCTCGGCTACTTCTCCGACTTCCTCCACTAGCTTGATAAAGAGACCTTCCTCAGTCCGAGATTGCTGGTAATGTTCGAGTAAGTAAGCTTGTAATTGTCTAAACGTTAAATCCTTCATCTTCTCCTCCTCACAAAAAAGCGAGACTTCTGTCCCGCTTTTCTTATTTTTCGTCGATAACGATTCTTACTTTCTTGTCTTCAGTTGGGACAGAGTAGACAATCGTTCTTATCGCTGAGATAGTGCGACCTTTACGACCGATAACACGACCGACATCGCTTTGGTCAAGATCCAAGTGATACTCCAAAAACTCTGGTGTGTCTTCGATCTTGATAGTTAAGGCATCAGGTTGTGAAATCAAAGGTTTCACAATCGCAATAATGAGATTTTCAATCGTATCCATCTGTCAACCTACTTTAAACTTATTTTGAGAATTTAGAATCGTGGAATTTTTTCAATACGCCTTCTTTTGAAAGGATGTTGCGAACTGTATCTGAAGGTTGAGCTCCATCAGCCAACCATGCAAGAACGCGGTCTTCTTTCAAAGTTACTTGGTTTTCAGCAACAAGTGGGTTGTAAGTACCAACTGTTTCGATGAAACGTCCGTCACGTGGTGAACGTGAGTCTGCTACGTTGATACGGTAGAAAGGTTTTTTCTTAGAACCCATACGAGTCAAACGGATTTTAACTGCCATTTTTTAATGTCTCTTTTCTTATTTTTTTATTTCGGTGAAATAGCTGAGCTATTTAGCACATGTTCTATTATAGCAGATTTCTGACAGGTGTCAAGAAAAAAACTTGACAGAGTTTTAATTTTTTTAACTCCTAGAAATTTTTAGTAAAATCATTAACATTTGAAATCACCTCCCTTTTAGGGTACAATGGTAGAAATGAATTTTTGAGAGGAAAACAATGAAAAAACTAGCAACCCTTCTTTTACTATCAACTGTAGCCCTTGTTGGATGTACTAGTATCCAACGTAGTCTCCGTGGTGATGAATATGTCGACTCCAGCATCTCAGCTGAAGAAAGCTCAAAAGCAGCTGCTCAGGCTGCCAAAGATTTGAATGACGCATTGACCAATGAAAATGCCAACTTCCCTCAACTTTCTAAGGAAGTTGCTGAAGATGAAGCTGAGGTCATTTTACACACAAATCAAGGCGATATCCGCATCAAACTCTTTCCAAAACTAGCACCTCTTGCGGTTGAAAACTTCCTTACTCACGCTAAGGAAGGCTACTATAACGGCATCACCTTCCACCGTGTCATCGATGGCTTTATGGTCCAAACTGGAGATCCTAAGGGAGATGGTACAGGGGGCCAATCTATCTGGCATGATAAGGATAAAACAAAGGACAAGGGAACTGGTTTCAAAAATGAAATCTCTCCTTACCTATACAATATCCGAGGAGCCCTTGCTATGGCTAACACTGGTCAACCAAACACCAACGGTAGCCAGTTCTTCGTCAATCAAAACTCAACAGATATTTCAGCTAAACTCCCTACAAGCAAGTATCCAAAGAAAATCATCGAAGCCTATAAAGAAGGTGGAAATCCAAGTCTAGACGGCAAACACCCCGTCTTTGGTCAAGTCATTGATGGTATGGATGTTGTTGACAAGATTGCCAAAGCTGAAAAAGATGAGAAAGACAAACCAACGTCTGCTATCACCATTGATAGTATAGAAGTCGTGAAAGACTACGACTTCAGCAAAAAATAAGCCATCAACAGATAAGGAGACGATGACATGATTTTATTTTGGGGTTCTAAAGGTTATCAGAAAGATTTGGGACATACGCAAACTGCGATCGAATGTGGTCACTGTAACAATGTTGACACTTGGGAGATTGTAGAAACTGGACGCAAGTTCACCCTCTACTGGATTCCACTTTTCCCTTATGGTAAGAGTTACTTCGTTTCTTGTCCGATTTGCCACTACGGTAAAGAAATTGAGAAATCTGAAGTTGAAAACTATTTAAATTACTAGTCAAAAAGGCCAAGTCATTTCGACTTGGCTTTTTTACTGCTTTTAAGTTAGCTTGTTAAAGTCCCAGATTTGGTCCATCCAGCCTTCATAGAAGTCTGGTTCGTGACAAACCATAAGAATGCTTCCTTTGTATTCTTTAAGCGCCCGTTTGAGTTCTTCCTTAGCATCCACATCTAGGTGGTTGGTCGGCTCATCCAGCACTAAAACGTTGTTTTCACGGTTCATCAAGAGACAGAAGCGTACCTTGGCTTGTTCTCCACCTGATAAGACCTGAATCTGGCTTTCGATATGCTTAGTTGTCAAACCACAACGAGCAAGGGCCGCACGGACTTCTGCTTGGTTAAGTGCAGGAAAAGCATTCCAAACAGCTTCAAGAGGTGTTTGACGATTGCCACCTTCTACTTCTTGCTCAAAATAACCAAGTTCTAGGTAGTCGCCACGTTCGACTTCTCCAGCGATTGGTGGGATAATGCCCAAGAGAGACTTCAGGAGAGTTGTTTTCCCGATACCATTGGCTCCAATTATTGCAACCTTTTGATTGCGTTCAAAGGTAAGATTTAAGGGTTTGGTCAGAGGACGGTCATAACCAATCTGCAAGTCCTTGGCTTGGAAGATAAAACGCCC
>NZ_AJQY01000012.1:0-34364 GCF_000296875.1 Streptococcus sp. GMD1S
ATCGAACTGTACGGTAAAGATGGTAGTCGCTACCGACGTTACCTATCCCTGTCGGAAGTGCCGTCTGATTTGGACAACTACTATGTCCGCATTCAGTCAGACAAGTTCAAGGATATGCTCTTACCTGTTACTAAGATTACAGATAAGGGCAATGCCTATTCCGTAACGGTATCAGCTAATCAGCTCGTCGAGGGAGAAGGGGATCATTATCGTCCAGATTACTCTTTTGAACTGCCGAAAACGCCTCTTAGTCAAGAAGGTGTCTATACGTCCTTCAAAGCGCTCGTAGAGGCCATGAAGTCAAACCCGACTGGAAACTTCACATTAGGAGCGGATGTTTCAGCAGATGAACTCCAGTTGGAACAGTCTGCGACAAGCTATGTACCAGAAGAATTTTCAGGTAGCCTAACTAGCCGAGTGGATGGCAAAGATTATACCATCTACAACTTGGCAAAACCACTCTTTGCAACCTTGAAAAATGCCACCATCCAGCAACTGACCTTGAAATCGACTGCAGTTACAGGCAAGGATTCTATAGGGGCCTTGGCTAGCAACGCTCAGAACGCAACGATTACGGATGTTTCTGTAAGTGGTAGTCTATCTGGGAACAAGCATATCGGTGGACTCGTAGGAGTTGCCCAAAACACAAAACTAACCAATGTTGCCTTTAAAGGATCCATCACCAGCACCCAAGATGGAGGGCAGGAGTACAATATTGGTGGCCTGGTCGGTAATTTCCACGGCAACCAATCACTGGCGCAGAAGAGTCAGGCAGATGTATCTATCCAAGTAACGGGTAGAAACGGAGACCAGCGTGTTGGAGGCTTGATTGGTCGCTTGCAAAATGGAGCTAGATTAGAAACTTCTTATGTGAGTGGTTCTATCCAGAATGGAGGTCATTCTGGCCAAGTCGGTGGAGCAATCGGGTCTACTTGGAACAATGGACAGGTCCGAAATGTCTTGACCAGTGTCAAGGTTCAAAATGGTCATGCGATGACAGGAGATCCCTATCCTGAGGCTTCTGTTCGGGACTCTTATGTTCTTGAAGGAACTACAGCAAATCGAAAAGATGAGCGTTTTGTCCGTTCTATTTCAGAGGCCGATGCGCAAGCCAAACGTCAGTCCTTTAGAATCACTTCGAACTTGACGGACCAAGAGCCATTGCAGCAAGCTTACCAGCATCAAACAGACTATAGTCGAGTGAGGGGAGCTCAGGAGTCCAGAAAGCAAGCCTACGAAAATGTAGAAAAACTATTACCATTCTACAACAAAGACTTCATCGTTCATACAGCTAACCAATTAGCTGAAGATGATAAACTCAACAAAGTAGCCCTGCTAGATGTGGTTCCGATGAAAGATGAGACACTGATAACAGATGTCAACAGCCATAAGGGTGAAATCAATAGACTGATGCTGCATTATGCAGATAAGACGATCGCTTATCTTGATCTGACCTACAAGGGTGATTTTGCCAATGGCCAGATTGCTGAATATAGCATCGCTGATAAGAATTTGCTCTATACGCCAGAAGTCTTCCTATCTGACTACCAGTCTATTAAAGAGAGTGTCTTGGATGAACTCAAATCTGTGACCTATGACTCGGCTGCAGTGCGTAAAGTATTAGGGATTGGTGAAACAGCTTCCTTAGATGATCTTTATCTGGAAAAAGCCTTTGAACAAATCAAAGCTGAACTAGGTCAGGAGCTCCTCAAGGTACTTTCAGTTGACAAGTCGATCAACACCCTAGGCCCTGCCGTAGCGGATGCGATTAGCCAAAAAATTCTGCAGAACAAAGAGGCCTTCATGCTTGGTCTGACCTATCTCAACCGATGGTACAATGTCAACTATGGAACGTTCAATACCAAAGATCTTAGTGCCTATAAGTTTGATTTCTTTGGCAATCAAGCAGCTTCGACACTGGATACTATCATCGCTCTCGGGAACTCTGGAATGGGCAATCTTCGAGCGCAAAACAACTTCAATGCTTACCGACAATCCCTAGCCAAGGAAAAAGGCAAAGGAGACCTCTTTGCTTACTTAGAAAGTCTGCGTGAACTCTTCTTGCCAAATAAAACCAACAGTGAGTGGTTCAAGGAAAATACTAAGGCTTATATCGTAGAAGCTCGTTCAAGTCTGCCAGAAATTCAGGCTAAGCAAGACAATGCAGATCGTAAGAGTAAGTATACAATCAAGGTCTACGACAGACTGACTCAGGGAGATTGGGGCTTCAAGCAAATGGTCCTCCAACTTCTGACCTTACCTGAAAGAGATGTCTATATCATCAGCAATATGTCGACTATTGCCTTTGGTAGCTTTGGAGGCTACAGGAAAGAAGGTGGTAGAGTTCTCTCAGGCGAGGAACTCCATCGACACGTTGAAAAACTTGTGGATCAATCAGCTGAATGGCAACGAAACCACTATGACATGTGGTACAACATTTTAAGTCCAAACAGGAAAGACACTCTATTCAGACGGGTGATCGTTACAGACGGTTTCTTTCTTTATAATGATAAAGGCCAGCAATATTGGGCTCCTCGTAATGATAAGACCTCTGTTGCTATGTATAATTTCTTTGGCCCTGCTGGCAAGTATCACGGAGACAATGGACTAGGAGCCTTTGCAAATGGTTATGAAGTCTTCTATGTCTATGACCAGATGCTGGGAGCTTCTGGAACCATGGTCTATACCCATGAAATGACCCACAACTCGGATGGTTCTATCTATTTTGAAGGACATGGTCGTCGTGAGGGTGAAGGACCTGAGAGTTTTGCTACAGGGATGTTAGAGTCTGTAACCAATGTTAGCGAAAAAGGTCTCGTACTTAATAGCTTCTATCAAGGAGATAAAGATTCGACCACACGTTACCATACCTATGATCCTGTTGCTCGATTCTCCTCAGCAGATGCTCTTCGCGACTACATGCATGGAGTTTTTGACGTACTGAACCTTCTGGATTATGTAGAAGGGGATATTGTTACTGGAGTTCTAACTGATCAACAGAAAATGAAATGGTACCGTAAGGCTGAAAATTATAACTTTGAAAAAACTTCTTATGGTAAACAAGCTCACGCTGATGATCGAATTGTCCCTATAACTGCCGAAGAAGCAGCCAAACTAAAATCTGTTGATGATTTGGTTGATCATAATATCATTGGTCGTCGCGATGGTTGGGATAGAGCTAACTTTGGACGAAATGGCTACTATGTCATCAATATGTTTGCTTCCTTCTATGCAGCTCTGGACAATCCAACTGGTGCACCTGGGGGACTTATGTTCCGCCGTAGAGCTTATGAATTGCTCGGAGACAAGGGTTACCAACAAGGATTTGTCCCATATGTATCTGGCCAATACGCTGGCCAAGCGCTTAAAGAAGGTCATAAGACCTACTCAATCTGGAACAGAGGAGATGTCGGAGTAGTTGGAGATGATTTGGTTTTCAAAAATCTCTATGGTAGCCAGTATGAATCATGGAAGGATTTGAAGAAAGCCATGTTGAATGAGCGATACAACAAGGCTCAAAACTTCCTTCGCCCTATCACTATCGAGTTTGAAGCAGGAAAACTAGATAGCAAACGACAAATTACGATTTCTTCTTATGAGGAATTACAAGATTATATGTACTTAGCAGTACTAGCGGATGCCTCAGCTAAGAACATTGATCGTGCCTTATCAGACAGCTCTAAGAGCAGTGTCGCCCAACTCAAGTATCGTATTTTCAACGCTTATCTACGTGCCACAGACGACTTCAGACAGTCCATCTTTGAAAGATAGACACGAAAAAAGAAGATCCAAGTGATCTTCTTTTTTAGGTGAATGGCTTGCTTAGTACAAAAACGAATGAATTTACAAATAAATTGATACAGGACATATTTCTTACTCTAAATATCTGGAGAGAAATTGGAAAACATTCATCATCTAGTATACTCGTTTCGAAATTTCTTTTGTTTTTCATGAAAATATGATAAAATGATAGTTGTAAAATTTTTTTAAGGAGATTCGGATGAAAACAAAAGCACTTGCTCGCGTAAATGCGATTTTTGGTCTTATTTCAGGTATCGTCTTGCTGTTGGCACCTCTTGTTATGTTTATGATAGCTGTCGGGGCTGCTGCAGCGACGGAGGACTCTGATGCAACAGTTGGTATATTGACGATTTTTTCAATCATTTTGGCATTGGTAAAAATTGCTGTCTTGGTTTTAGGAATTGTGTCTATTGTCTATTACAAGGACGATGAGCGTGTGACCCCTGCACCGTCTGTTTTGTTTATCGTGGGTGGTTCTGTTGGATTGATCCCATTCTTGGGCTGGGTAGGAGGAATTCTGACAATCATTGGTGGATCCCTCTATTTTGGACTTTTGAAAAAGTTCGAGATTCAAGAATAATGACTTTTTGTTAGGAATATTTTCAAATAAGAGAAGGCGCTTAGCCTTCTTTTTTTGTCATCAACGACGGATAAATTTTACAAGATAAATAAGCTTTGACATTCGTGAAATCTAAAGCATTTATTGGAGACAAGGAAGTATTTTTATAGTATAATGGTGGATGTGAAATACCTATATCAAAATATAATGCTAGTTATTTTCTTGATAGAAGGTAAAAGTTGAGAGGATTTAAAATGAAAAAGTTTTTTGGAGAGAAGCAGCATCGTTTCTCCTTACGAAAATTAGCAATTGGACTTGTGTCAGCTTCGATTTCAAGCCTATTTTTTGTGTCCATTGCGAGTAGTGGAACCGTATTTGCTCAAGAAAATGTAGCTGTTCACTACAAATATGTGACGGATACGGAGCTGAGTGGGCAAGAGAAGGACTTGATTGTCAAGGATATTCCGAAGATTGCGGAAGATAGTGAGAGCACCTATTATCTAGTCTACCGTATGGATGAGAAAGCCCAACTAGGTCAGTTGCCCAATACAGGTGGGCAGAATAGCCTTACTAGTGTTTTAACTGGTGGAGCCCTAGCTTCAATTGGCCTTCTTATTTTTGTCGTATCGAAAAAGAAAGGCAAAAAGAAAGCCCTCTTGAATGTGATTTTGGTAACAGGGATGGGCAGTGGTTTGGCTTCTTCAGTTCAGGCTATTGAAAATCAACTTTTGCTCCAGTACAATCAGGAATACCAATTATCCCAAGGAGATAGTCTGCCTTTGCCACGTGCCTTATCAGGTTATACTTATCTAGGCTATATTAAGCAAGACAAAGAGATTAATCAGCAAGAAACTGCTGCTAGGGATCAGAAACTTGACTATACAGTTCAACCTCATTTCCAAGCCAACGAAGGTGGACAAAAGGCAGGAGATGAGCAGAAAGCTCCGTCTTCAACAAGCCCTGCAGACAAGACAATCCCTTCTCAAGATTTATCTAATAAAAAGCCGTCTGGTATTGCTAGTGTAGATCCTCAAGACGAAGTCTTGGCTGGTCGCGTGAACAAACCAGAGCTCTTATACAAAGACCAAGAGATTGTAACCAAACTAGATGTTTCAGAAGTGGTGCAGGAAAATCCAGATCTAGCAGAGGGAACCATCCATGTCAAACAAGAAGGTCGTGCTGGGAAGAAGATTGAACTTGTTCGCATTTTCACGGTTGAAAACCAAGAAATTTCTAGGGAAGTTCTCTCAACTAAGGTAGAAGAAGCCTTGCCACGTATAGTAGAGAAAGGGACTAAGAAGGCAGTAGCTGCAAGTGAAGCACCTCAGTCTGCAAGAAAAGGAGAGCCTGAGACTCAGGCTCCATTACCAGAATATACAGGCGAGCAAGCGGGAGCGGTTGTAGCCCCAGAGACAGCTGAAAAACCAGAATATACAGGCACCCAAGCTGGAGCAGTTGTTGAACCCGAACAAGTCGCTCCGCTACCTGAGTATCAGGGAACCCAAGCTGGTGCTATCGTCGAGCCAGAACAAGTTGAGCCAGAGGTTGGGGGTGTCCAGTCTGGGGCTTTGGTGGAACCAGAAACGACTGACAAACCAGCCTATACAGGCGAGCAGTCAGGAGCAATCGTAGAGCCTGAACAGGTGCCACCAACACCAGAATATACAGGAACTCAAGCAGGAGCGATTGTTGACCCTGAGATAGCTGAAAAACCAGAATATACAGATACTCAATCAGGTGCGATAGTGGAACCTGAGACTCAATCTTCCTTACCAGAATATAAAGGTGAGCAAGCAGGAGCCATCGTTGAACCGGAACAAGTCGCTCCTCTTCCAGAATATACTGGCAATACCGAGCAAGTAAAACCGGAAACTCCGACAGAAAAACCAAAAGAAAAAGACCCAGAGAAGACGCTTGAGCTAAGAAATGTTTCGGATCTGGAGTTGTATAGTCAGACCAATGGTACTTACAAACAACACGTTTCTTTAGACGGTGTCCCAAGTAATCCAGACACTTACTTTGTCAAGGTTAAATCCTCGTCATTTAAAGATGTCTATTTACCAGTCGCTTCAATAACGGCAGAAATAAAAAATGGGCAGCCAGTTTATAAAATCACAGCCAAGGCTGAGAAACTCCAGCAAGAGCTAGAAAATAAATATGTTGATAATTTCACCTTCTACCTAGCTAAGAAGGCTAGAGAGGAAACGACAACCTTTACTTCCTTTAGCAACCTAGTCAAAGCTATCAACCAGAATCTCTCTGGAACCTATCATTTAGCAGCTAGTTTGAATGCCAACGAAGTGGAGTTAGAGCCTGAAGCTAAATCCTACATCAAGGGTACCTTTACTGGTCAGTTGATCGGTGAAAAAGATGGCAAGCAGTATGCTATTTACAACTTGAAAAAACCACTGTTTGAAACTTTGAGTAGTGCCACAGTAGAAAAATTGAGTCTGAAAAATGTCTCCATTTCAGGGAAAGATGATATCGGTGCATTGTCCTATGAAGCTCAGAATGGCACAAAGATTCAGCAAGTTCACGTTGATGGTGTTCTCGCCGGTGAACGTGGTATCGGTGGTTTGCTGGCAAAGGCTGAGCAATCAAGCATCACAGAGAGCAGTTTCAAGGGAAGAATTATCAACACGTATGAGACGACTGCTGCCTATAATATCGGTGGTCTGGTCGGTCATTTGACAGGTGACAAGGCTTTACTTACTAAGTCAAAAGCGACAGTAGCCATTTCATCCAACACAAATAGTTCAGATCAGACAGTGGCTGGTCTTGCAGGTCTAGTAGATCAGGATGCACAAATCCAAGATAGCTATGCTGAAGGCGATATTAACAATGCCAAGCACTTTGGTAGAGTCGCGGGAGTAGCAGGCTATTTGTGGGATCGAAAAACTAATGAGGAACAGCATGCTGGAAGATTGACCAATGTTCTCAGTGATGTCAATGTAACCAACGGAAATGCCATTACCGGTTACCACTATAATGGAATGAAGGTGAAGGACACATTCAGCAGCAAGGCAAACAGAGTCTACAATGTCACCTTAGTCAAGGATGAGGTCGTCAGCAAGGAATCCTTTGAAGAAAGAGGAACAATGCTAGATGCTTCCCAGATTGAAAGCAAGAAAGCAGCCATCAATCCTCTCACTCTACCAACAGTGGAACCCCTCTCAACAAGTGGCAAGAAAGACAGTGATTTTTCTAAGGTAGCCCATTATCAAGCTAAGCGCGCCTTGGCTTATAAGAACATTGAAAAATTGCTACCTTTCTACAACAAGGCAACCATCGTCAAATACGGAAATCTGGTCAATGAGAACAGTCTGTTATATCAAAAAGAACTCTTGTCAGCAGTTATGATGAAGGATAACCAAGTCATCACAGACATTGTTTCCAACAAAGAGACTGCAAACAAACTCTTGCTTCACTACAAGGACCATTCTTCTGAGAAGCTTAATCTCAAGTACCAGGATGATTTCGCCAAATTAGCAGAATATAGTCTAGGCGATACTGGACTTCTCTATACGCCAAACCAATTCCTGTATGACCAATCTTCCATCATCAAGCAAGTCTTACCTGACTTACAAAAGATTGACTATCATTCAGAAGCCATCAGAAAGACACTCGGTATTTCTCCAAAAGTCGAGCAGACTGAGCTCTATCTAGAAGACCAGTTCGCCAAAACAAAACAACATTTGGAAGACAGTTTGAAAAAACTCTTGTCAGCTGATGCTGGACTTGCCGGTGCTAACCCAGTCACCAAGGGTTATCTTGTAGATAAAATCAAACGCAACAAGGAAGCCTTGCTACTTGGCTTGACCTATCTGGAACGTTGGTACAACTTCAGCTATGGTCAAGTAAACGTCAAAGACCTGGTTCTGTACCATCTGGACTTCTTTGGTAAGGGAAATGCTTCACCACTGGACACTCTTATTGAGTTAGGTAAATCTGGCTTTAACAATCTTCTAGCTAAGAATAATGTCGATACTTATGGTATCAGTCTTGCCAACCAGCATGGAACAACAGATTTATTTAGCACGCTAGAAAATTACCGAAAAGTCTTTCTACCAACCACAAGCAACAATGACTGGTTTAAATCAGAGACTAAGGCTTACATCGTTGAAGAAAAATCCACTATCGAAGAGGTGAAAGCGAAGCAAGGATTAGCTGGCACCAAGTACTCTGTCGGTGTTTATGACCGCATCACGAGTGCCACATGGAAATACCGCAATATGGTCTTGCCTCTCCTAACCTTGCCAGAGAAATCAGTATTTGTCATCTCGACCATGTCTAGTCTAGGATTTGGAGCCTATGATCGCTACCGAAATAGTGACCATAAAGCGGGCAAGGCTCTCAATGACTTTGTTGAAGAAAATGCGCGTGAAACAGCCAAACGTCAGCGAGATCACTACGATTATTGGTATCGCATTTTAGATAATGAGGGACGTGAAAAACTCTATCGTACCATCTTGCTTTATGATGCCTATAAATTTGGTGATGACACAACCTCAGGAAAAGCTACATTGGAGGCTAAGTTTGATAGTTCCAATCCAGCCATGAAAAACTTCTTTGGACCAGTTGGCAATAAGGTAGTTCACAACCAGCATGGAGCCTACGCAACAGGTGATGGCGTCTACTATATGTCTTACCGTATGTTGGACAAGGATGGCGCCATTACATATACCCATGAAATGACCCATGATTCCGATCAGGATATCTACCTTGGCGGCTATGGTCGAAGAAGTGGCTTGGGACCAGAGTTCTTTGCAAAAGGTTTATTGCAAGCCCCTGACCAACCAAGTGACGCAACCATTACCATCAATTCTATCTTGAGACACTCAAAATCAGATAGTGCAGAGGGCTCCCGTCTGCAAGTCTTGGATCCGACAGAGAGATTCCAAAACGCATCAGATCTTCAGAGCTATGTCCACAACATGTTTGACCTCATCTACATGTTGGAATATCTCGAAGGACAATCAATCGTCAACAAACTGAATGTTTACCAGAAAATGGCGGCTCTCAGAAAAATTGAGAACAAGTATGTGAAAGATCCAGCAGATGGAAATGAGGTTTACGCCACTAACGTAGTCAAAGAATTGACAGAAGCAGAGGCCCAAAACTTGAATAGTTTTGAAAGTTTGATTGACCACAACATCTTATCAGCTCGTGAGTACCAGACTGGCGACTATGAACGAAATGGCTACTATACCATTAAACTCTTTGCCCCAATCTTTTCAGCTCTCAGCAGTGAGAAAGGCACGCCAGGGGACCTTATGGGGCGTAGGATTGCTTACGAACTTTTGGCTGCCAAAGGCTTTAAGGATGGAATGGTACCTTATATCTCAAATCAATACGAAGAAGCTGCCAAACAAAAAGGTCAAACTATCAATCTCTATGGGAAAGAACGAGGATTGGTGACCGATAAACTTGTATTGGACAAGGTATTTGAAGGCAAGTATGCATCTTGGGCTGCCTTTAAGAAAGCCATGTATAAAGAACGTGTGGATCAGTTTGAAAACTTGAAACAAGTGACCTTTAAAGATCCGACAAAACCATGGCCAAGCTATGGGACCAAGACCATCAATCAAGTGAGTGAATTGCAAGCCCTCATGGATCAAGCTGTTCTCAAGGATGCTGTAAGTCCTCGTTGGAGCAACTATAATCCAGAGTATGATAGTGCCGTTCATAAGTTGAAGAGAGCAATCTTTAAAGCTTATCTTGACCAAACAAACGACTTCAGAACCTCTATTTTTAAGAAATAAGGGTTGGAAAATGAAAAGGGAGGATCGACAGATCTTCTCTTTTTATGTTCGGATGTCTGAAAGCAGGTAGGCGATTTGTTTGTGACGGAGAAGGTCTTTTGTTTCTGGAGCAAATATGGTAGAATGATAGCTACGAGAGAAGGAGGTTTTTATGGAGAGAGATAGATTGGTTCGACTCAATTGGAGACTGGGCATGGTGGCAGGCATAACCTTGCTTTTGGGACCTGTCCTACGATTTTTGCTATCCTATACTGGTGCCATCATCTATAAAGATCCTTCAAAGATGTTGGTCGTAACGGTTGCCTTTTCCTTGCTCCTGACATTTTTTAAGATTTTAATGATTGCATTAGGGACCTTTATGTTAATCTATTTTGAAGAAGATCAACAACTTCGAAAGCTGCCTTCTATTCTATTTATCATTGGTGGCGTGCTGGGATTTCTTTCAGCGACTGAGTGGATAGGAGGATTTCTAATCATTAAAGGTGCTGTTTCTTTTGCTAAATTTTTGAAAGAAGTTCGTGGCCTTGTCTGAAAGTCTAGTGAAACAATCCGTTGGAGGGTTGTTTTTTCATTTAATGAATTATCTAATGATTCAAAACTCATTTATCGGAGGTTTGATATTAGCTGCTTATGGTGTATTAACAGTACTAAGTGCTTTTCAAACTCTACTAGTTTTGCATCTTACTTCTGGTGGAACACATGTTGTCAGTGTGGTAGTATTTGAAAAAGCTAATCTTGAAAATTGCAAAGAAACAATTGAAGGTCTAATTCATAATCGTTACAATGATACTAATGTAACTAAGAATACTGATCGTATAATTGATGCTTTAAATAAAAAATAATTGCAATCGTTTCTTGATTGAATATCGCGAATTAATAATAACTAGATGAGAGGACACTGTTCTCTCTTTTTAGTTGATTTTAACTAGCTTTTTTGTGAAAAATTGTGTAAAATAGAATAGATAAACGAGGGAAACCTCGAAAAATAAAAGGAGAATCCATCTAATGGTAAAATTGGTTTTTGCTCGCCACGGTGAGTCTGAATGGAACAAAGCTAACCTTTTCACTGGTTGGGCTGATGTTGATTTGTCTGAAAAAGGAACACAACAAGCGATTGACGCTGGTAAATTGATCAAAGAAGCTGGTATCGAATTTGACCAAGCTTACACTTCAGTATTGAAACGTGCAATCAAAACAACAAACTTGGCTCTTGAAGCTTCTGACCAATTGTGGGTTCCAGTTGAAAAATCATGGCGCTTGAACGAACGTCACTACGGTGGTTTGACTGGTAAAAACAAGGCTGAAGCTGCGGAACAATTTGGTGATGAGCAAGTTCACATCTGGCGTCGTTCATACGATGTATTGCCTCCAAACATGGATCGTGATGATGAGCATTCAGCACACACTGACCGTCGTTACGCTTCACTTGACGACTCAGTTATCCCAGATGCTGAAAACTTGAAAGTGACTTTGGAACGTGCCCTTCCATTCTGGGAAGACAAAATTGCTCCAGCACTTAAAGATGGTAAAAACGTATTCGTAGGAGCTCACGGCAACTCAATCCGTGCCCTTGTAAAACACATCAAACGCTTGTCAGATGACGAAATCATGGACGTGGAAATCCCTAACTTCCCACCATTGGTATTCGAATTCGACGAAAAATTGAATGTAGTTTCTGAATACTACCTTGGAAAATAATCTATAAACAGAAAGCCTAGGGTTCCTAGGCTTTTTTGTATCTAAGTTTAAAAAAAGGCAATTTAGCTAATTGAAAAAGTATAAAATGAGAGGATATAGCTTATGAAATAGTAAGTTGTATGAATTAATCTTCTTTTGATTCGTAGCTCCAGTGTTCGTAGTTATAGGTTGATAAGATTATATCCGTGATTTCTTCCGGTTCTTCTTGAGCTCCCCCAGCAATCCAAAGAGAAATAATTCCTTCAATACTTGATAAGAAGATTTCCAAAGCGTATTTGTGAGGAATTTGGAAGTTTTCAGATAAGAAATGACGAGTCTTTTCTTTTTGATTTTCAGTTAGAATAATGCTACTTAGAAATTCACGAATTGCACCACGAAAGTCTATGTAATGACTTTGGGACAAGGCGTTAATAAGGCGTTCGTTCGAACGTAATATATAGAAGTTGGCTAACATAAACTTTCTAGGCGATTCTCTTTCTTTTTCTAAAAAAATGTAGAGCTGGGAAATAATTTCACTTTTAAAACTGTCAATCATTTGATATTTGTCTTCATAGTGTAGATAGAAAGTTCCCCTATTAATCCCTGCGCGTTTACAGAGTTTACTAATTGATATATTTTCAAATTTCTCCTCTGATAGCAACTGAATCAAAGCTTCCTTGATGTCTTCCTTAGTAGTAGTTTTTCGTTTCTGAACCATTTCTCTTCCTTTTTCTTAAATCAACACTTTGTTGATTTTTGATTATTGCTTTTTGACTTAGCCCATTATATAATATTTGTGATTTAGAATCAACACCTTGTTGATTTAAGGAAACGAGCTTTGAAAAGGAGATAAACGATATGGCTTATATTGAAATGAAACACAGCTACAAGCGTTATCAGGTTGGGGATACGGAGATTGTGGCTAATCATGATGTGAATTTTGAAATTGAAAAGGGGGAGCTGGTTATTATCCTTGGTGCTTCAGGTGCTGGAAAATCAACCGTTCTCAATCTCCTAGGAGGTATGGATACCAATGATGAGGGGGAGATTTGGATCGATGGTGCCAATATTGCCAACTATAGTTCGCACCAGAGAACAAACTATCGTCGTGAAGATGTAGGTTTTGTTTTTCAGTTTTATAATCTAGTTTCCAATCTGACAGCCAAGGAAAATGTGGAACTGGCTTCAGAAATCGTGACAGATGCCTTAGAACCTGAGCAGGTCTTGACAGATGTAGGTTTGGCTCATCGCCTCAATAATTTTCCAGCCCAGCTTTCTGGAGGGGAGCAACAGCGAGTCTCCATTGCACGCGCTGTAGCCAAAAATCCTAAAATTCTCCTCTGTGATGAACCGACTGGTGCCTTGGATTACCAGACGGGGAAGCAAGTCTTGAAGATTCTCCAAGACATGTCTCGTCGAAAAGGAGCGACGGTGATTATCGTGACCCACAATGGTGCGCTAGCTCCTATTGCAGATCGCGTGATTCATATGCGCGATGCTACAGTTAAGAGCATGACGATCAATGAGCATCCGCAGGATATCGATACATTGGAGTATTAGCATGAAAAAAACATATCGAAAAGACCTATTTCAGTCAGTGACGACTTCAAAGGGACGCTTTGTTTCTATCTTGACCTTGATGATGCTGGGTTCTTTAGCCCTAGTAGGTCTTAAAGTAGCCAGTCCAAACATGGAACGCACGGCAGGGGATTATCTCCGTAAAGCCAATACCCTGGATCTGGCCGTAATAGCTGATTATGGCTTGGACAAAGAAGACCAAGACGAACTAAAGACCCTTCAAGGAGCAAGTGTTGAGTTTGGCTATATGGTAGACCTAACCGTTGAAAATGGTGAGGAAGCAGTTCGACTTTATTCCAAACCAGAGAGCATTTCAACCTTCCAAGTGACAGAAGGGCGACTGCCAGAGACAAATGAGGAAATTGCCCTAGCCGACTTCTGGAAAGACCGCTATCAGATTGGGCAGACCATTACCTTTACTAAGAAAGAAGAAAAGTCCATCGTAAAATCCCAAACTTTTACAATTACTGGATTTGTTGAGTCGGGTGAGATTCTTTCTAAAGAAGATTTAGGAAGTGCTAGTAGTGGAAATGGCAACCTGACTGGCTATGGAGTAATTTTACCCAGTCAGTTTGACTCAGATGTTTATAGTATTGCGCGTGTGCGCTATGACGATTTAAAAAATCTGGATACTTTTTCATCAGACTATAAGACCAAACGAGCCCAACATCAGGAAGAGTTGCAAGACTTACTTGCTGATAATGGTCAAAAAAGATTGGCAAGTATCAAATCAAATGGGCAAAAGAGCTTGGAAGAGGGCAAAGAACAGCTCCAAACTGCTGAAAGCAACCTTGAAAATGGCAAGAGTCAGTTAGAGCAGGCCGAAAGTCGCTTGAAAACGCAAGAAGAACAAGCGACCGCTTTACCAGAACCGCAAAAGAGTCAAATCGAGGGACAGCTGACAAAAGCTAAGGAAGAACTGGCGACAAAAAAAGAAAAACTGGCTCAGACAGAGAGTGATCTAACTAAGGAAAAAGAGAAGCTTGAACAGCGTCAGAAAGAGCTTGATGAACTGGCAGAGCCGAAATACCACGTATACAATCGCCAAACCATGCCAGGTGGTCAAGGCTACCTCATGTACAGCAATGCATCATCAAGCATTCGTTCAGTCGGAAATATCTTCCCAGTGGTGCTATATATGGTCGCTGCAATGGTGACCTTTACAACGATGACTCGCTTTGTAGATGAAGAACGCACCAATGCAGGTATTTTCAAGGCCTTGGGTTACCGCAACCGAGATATTGTTGCCAAGTTTGTCCTCTATGGTTTTCTTGCAGGAACTGTGGGAACCATTATAGGAACACTTCTTGGACATTATCTTCTTGCAGGGGTGATTTCAGATGTTATAACAGCTGGGATGGTTGTTGGAAAAAGTCACGAGTATTTCTATTGGTCTTATAGTATCCTTGCCCTAGCCTTGAGTTGGGTATCTAGTGTTTTGCCGGCTTATCTGGTGGCGCGAAGGGAGTTGCACGATGAAGCAGCCCAACTCTTACTTCCCAAACCTCCCGTTAAGGGATCAAAGATTTTGCTGGAACGACTGAGCTTTATTTGGAGTCGTTTGAGTTTTACTCATAAGGTTACGGCAAGAAATATCTTTCGTTATAAGCAACGGATGCTGATGACCATTTTTGGAGTTGTAGGTTCAGTTGCTCTCTTATTTGCTGGTCTTGGTATTCAGTCATCTGTGGGAGGAGTTTCCGAACGCCAATTTGAACAAATCCAGCAATACCAGATGATTGTAGCAGAAAAGAGCAGTGCAACGGAGCAAGAAAAAGCAGATCTGGAAAGTGCCTTGCAAGCTGAATCGATCCACGCTTATCAAAAGATTTACTCTAAATCCATTGAAAAAGATTTCAAAGGAAAAGCAGGACTTCAAACCATCACCATGATGGTTACTAGTGGAGAAGACTTCAATCCCTTTATCACATTAGAGGAAAATGGGCGAGAGTTGCAGGTCACTAATGGAGCGGTCGTGAGTCAAAAATTAGCCCAATTAGCAAGTGTTACGGTTGGAGACAAGCTGGAGCTTGACGGGAAGGAAATCAAGGTTGCGGCTATTTCTGAAAACTATGTTGGACACTTTGTTTATCTAAACCGTGCGACTTACGAACAAGTCTATGGAACCAGTCCGCAAGACAATACCTACCTAGTAAAATTAAAAGACCCAACACCTTCCAATACGGAGAAAGAAGCGGCTACTTTCATGGGAAAAGCTGCTGTTTCTGGGGTCGTCCAAAATGCAACGGCTATCCATCTCTTTGAATCTGTAGCCAATTCTCTCAATAAAACCATGGCAATCCTTGTCCTTGTTTCCGTCTTACTAGCCATTGTCATTCTTTACAATCTCACCAATATCAATGTGGAAGAACGTATCCGCGAACTTTCCACTATCAAGGTTCTCGGTTTCCACAATAAAGAAGTGACCCTCTATATCTACCGCGAGACCATAGTGCTATCCCTTGTGGGGATTGTTCTCGGTTTGGTAGCAGGCTACTATTTACATCAATTTTTGATACAAATGATTTCACCTGCCACCATACTCTTTTATCCTCAGGTCAGCTGGGAAGTCTATGCGCTTCCAATCGTCGCAGTGACGGTGATTTTGACTTTACTAGGTCTCTTTGTCAATCACCACTTGAGAAAGGTGGATATGCTTGAAGCCCTGAAATCAGTAGAGTAATTCAAGGTTTTAAACAGTAAATCAGTTGACAAAGTCTCTGCTTCTTGGTAGAATAAGAATTGTCGTAAAGACAAATAACTTCTTCTTGGTTACAGGCATGCCAACCTGTCACTCGGATGAAGCCAAATAAAAAGGAGAAACATCATGGCAATCTCAAAAGAGAAAAAAAATGAAATCATCGCACAATATGCACGTCACGAAGGTGATACAGGTTCAGTAGAGGTTCAAGTTGCTGTCCTTACTTGGGAAATCAACCACCTTAACGAACACATCAAACAACACAAAAAAGACCACGCTACTTACCGTGGATTGATGAAGAAAATCGGTCGCCGTCGTAACTTGCTTGCATACTTGCGTAAAAACGACGTTAACCGTTACCGTGAGTTAATCAACTCTCTTGGACTTCGTCGCTAATCTTGCGTCTAAAACGTTTCTATACTTCGTTGGCTTCAGCTCGATGTACCATTAGTACAATCTTCGCCTCGTCGCCTAGTCTATAAACGTTTTATCCAGCAAGACTTGAGCTCTCTGATATTCAGAGAGCTTTTTTACTTTTGTCACCCTACCTCGATATACTAAAGTATTATCTTCGGTTACGGTTTCTAGCACTGTAAGGTAAAATAAACCAAATCATCTCCCTTCGGGGAGATTTTTTATTTTCACTAGTTTTATAGTACAATCTTCGGCTTGTCGCCTAGTCTATAAACGTTTTAGCCCGAGCTCAAATCAGCTCTCTGACTTCAGATGGCTTTTTCTATATATATTTACATCCTTGTTCATCTAATAGAAATATGGTATACTTTTCATGAGAATTTTCTAAATTTTTAATTTTGTTTAAGGAGGTTTTCATGCTTTCCAAATTTTCTGGAAGCCGACGGGACCTGCAATTTGTGTTACTTTTAGGTATTTTGCTAGCTACTTTAGGGATTTCCCTCTTTCTAGCAGTTTCAATGGGATCCGTTGCGATTGCTCTAGGAGATACCTATCGGATTATTTTGAGTAGGTTGGGGTTTCCGCTTGAGATAGGAGAGGTTTCTAAGTCCACTCTTGCCATTGTATGGAATATGAGATTCCCCCGAGTATTACTCGGTCTGATAGTAGGGGCTGGTCTTTCCATGTGTGGCAGTGTGATGCAGTCCACAGTGAACAATCCCATTGCTGAGCCCTATGTCTTAGGAATCTCTGCGGGTGCGACTTTGGGTGCAACCTTGAGCATTATTCTTGGTTTAAAAGTGGTGATTAGCCTTGGAGCTTTTCTTGGAGCTATTTTGGCAACAATTGCTGTCCTCATCATTGCCTCTATGCAGGGAAGGATGACGACTTCTAGTCTGATCTTATCAGGAACGGTGGTCAATGCTCTCTTTCTGGCTTTTTCCAACTTTATCATCTCTGTTGGCGCTAATGCAGACAGTGTGATGACCATTAAGTTTTGGACCATGGGTTCGCTTGCTGGAACTACTTGGTCTGACTTAGTCCTGCCAACTATAGTAGTAGGATTGGCCCTTCTATTTTTCTCTACCCAGTATCGTGTTTTTAATGCGATGATGATGGGAGATGAGGCTGCTTTAACTTTGGGAATTCCCTTACGCTTCTATTGGTATCTTTATGTGACCATGGTGGCTGTGCTGACAGCAGTCTTAGTGGCAACCTGTGGGATTATTGGATTTGTTGGTCTCATTACTCCTCACTTAGCTCGAGGGTTAGTAGGAACGAATTACAGGAGACTTTTTCCCGTTGCGACCTTACTGGGTGCCCTCTTTGTCGTCTGGGCAGATGTACTTTCTCGTGTCATTATTCCAAATGCTGAGCTTCCAATTGGTATTTTCACAGCCTTAGTAGGTGCTCCCTTCTTTATCTACATTGTTGGAGGTAGGCGAAGGGAGGTGAGGGCCTGATATGGACTTGATTTGTCAGGATGTCCACTTTGGACTAGGAGAGAAAAAAATCCTCAAAGGAGTTTCTCTTAAGGTTGAGGGGTATCAATTTCACACGATACTAGGGCCAAATGGAAGTGGAAAAACCAGCCTGCTTAAACTCCTCTATCGTCAGGAAAAGGCGGACAAAGGCTTGATAAGCCTAGATGGAAAGCCACTGGAGCATTGGTCACTCAAAGAAACAGCCAAGCAAATGGCAGTTGTCACCCAGTTTAATCAATTGCAGTTTGATTGTACAGTTGAGGAAATCGTCTTGTTGGGCAGAACTCCCCACCTCTCTTTTTTACAGAAGGAAAAGGAAAGGGATTATGCCCTCGTTCAAGATGCTCTCGTCAAGGTGGATATGCTTGAGAAGAAAACTCGTCTCTATTCGTCCTTGTCAGGGGGCGAGAAACAGAGAGTCTTGTTGGCACGCGCCTTGGCGCAAGAACCGACTCTCTTGCTCCTGGATGAACCTACCAATCACCTGGATATCAAGTACCAGTTAGACTTGTTGGCAATTGTGAAGAATCTCAAGGTCAATGTTTTAGCTGTCCTACATGATATTCAACTTGCTTGTCGCTATTCGGATTATCTCTATCTGATGAAAGAGGGAGAAATCCTTTACCAAGGGACTCCAAAGGAGACCATCACCCCTGAGTCATTGCAAACTGTATACGGAGTTCAAAGTCAGGTGACTTGGACCGAGGATCAGCAAGCCATGATTCACTATTTATAAAAGTAAAAAGGAAAATAAGATGAAAAAAACACTAAGCATTTTACTCGTAACAGTAGCTACCTTAACCATGGCAGCTTGTGGCAACACTACTACAGAAAAAGCTACCACGCAGTCTAGCACAGAAACAAGTCAAAAGGCCAGCACAGAGACGACTTATCCGTTAACGGTTAAAACCTATGATGTTAAGGGAAATGAAGTCGAACAAGTCTTTGACAAGGCACCTGAAAAAGTTATCACCAACAATCTTTCAACAACTGAAATCTTATTGGAGTTAGGCTTGAAGGATAAAATTGCTGGCATGCTCAACCCTGACAATGCTGTAACAGACAAATACAAGGACGCGATTGCGACCATTCCTCAAATCGGTGATAAAAAAACAGTCTCTCAAGAGACAGTCCTTTCTTATGAGCCAGATGCGGTGATGGGTCGAAACATGATGTTTTCAGAAAAATCCTTGGGAACAGTTAGCACTTGGAATGAAAACAAAATCCCAGTCTATACGCAAAAAGCTTCTCTCTCAACGATTCAGCAAGATTTAGGAAATATCGTAGAAGATGTCAAAAATCTGGGAATGATTTTCAATGTTCAGGACAAGGCCAATGAATACGCAGCCCAATTACAAGCTAAAATTGACGCTGTTAAGAAAGCAAATCCAACAAGCCAAGGTGAAAAGAAAAAGGCTTTGATTATGGTTGCTTATAATGACGAAACCTTCGGTGCTTACAAGTCTGCTTTGCAAGAGAGCCTTCTAAATCAACTTGGTTATACCAACGTTGCAACGGGAACATCAGGTTTGACCTTGGAAAATCTCGTGTCAATGGATCCTGAGTTGATTATCTATGTAACCAGCGACCGCAATAAAAAATTGGATGCTAACGCAGTAGAGTTGATGAAGGCAAATGAAGTTTTGGAAAATGTTCCTGCTATTAAGAATCAAAAAATCATGACCATTTCTTACGATGAGTTAATGGACTATGGTCCAGCAGTGATTGATTCCCTTGAGAAAATCAATGACTTTATCAATAAATAATGAGTTTGATTGGGAAGGGATTCAAGTTAAGATCAGCCTTCCTTCGACTTATGATCCCAACCAAACCTATCCAGCTGTTCTCTTGAATGATGGAAACTTGGATTTCCTATCTTCCCTTTCAGAATCTGTGATTTTAGTGGGCTTGACCTCTAAAAATCGCCTAGATGACTACACACCCTGGAAGGCCTCTGCTCTGAGAGAGGGGGCTCCGGATTTTGGCGGTCAGGCAAATGCCTATCATGGTCATTTATTTGGAGGTCTTTTAGATAAGTTGCGGTCTCTTTATCGCCTGGACGAAGATCGCCTTGCCTATGGAGGATACTCATTAGGTGGACTGGCGGCAGTCTACAGTCTATTCAGCTTTGACAAGGTCTCCTGTATCTTCTCTATCTGCGGTTCCTTTTGGTATCCTGATTTTACGACTTATTGCAAGGATGAAAGGGTGAAAAATTTAGATTGTTTACTGTATTTACAGAATGGTCAAACAGAAGGAGTTCATCATACCAATCGTCTGGCTCAGGCACCAGCCTATGCTGAGCAGATCCATACCAGTCTTCAGAAACGTTATCCAACTGGTCAATTTGTCTTTGATCCTTATGGGCATCATGAGCAAGTTGCTGAGCGATTTCTAGCCTTTTCCAACTGGTTGTCCCAAAAATGGAAAATCGAATAAAAGAAATATCCCTTGGCAAAAGCCAAGGGATAATTGTATTTTTTAACCAAGAGCCTCTCTCTTCTTATCTGGATTCCAGATAAAGCTTGCAATGAAGGTAAAGATAATCGTTAGGATACCAACAACCACAGCAAGGATGAGGGCTGGGATGCGGACAAACCACCAGAGTGGGTTTGGTTTTTTATCATTGTGCCATTGCTTGGTTTCTTCGTCTAAACGTTGGAATTCAGCTTGGATGCGGTCTGCAACCATTTCAATCCCTTCATCATTCATTTTCTTGATATCTGAGATATCGATAGGATTTCCAAAGTTCATATCTACACGTTCACGGCTGACTAAGCCTTTCAAGGTCATAGGACCTGTGTAGGTAACCGGCATGATACGGACTTTGGCCATCTTGGCAATCAGGGCTACGCCACCCTTGACATCGTTTGAGTGGCGACTACCACTAGGAAACATGATAAGGGAACGGTCACTTTTTTTGAGGACATTGATAGGGTATTTGATAGCAGAAGCGCTAGGATTTTCCCGGTCGATAGGAAAGGCCCCACACATACGGATCCACCAGCCAAATATGCGGTTGTTAAATAGCTCTTTTTTGGCCATAAAGATGAACTGTTTTGGTTTGGTCGCAAAGGCCATGTATACTGGATCCCACCAGGTACGGTGAGGTGCGACCAAGATATAGTTTTCATCTTTACTAGGGATTTTATCAGTATTGTGGTAGTGAGCATTGCCATTGATGGACCACAAGATCAGCATGACTAGTCCACGCAAATAAGTATAAAACATGAGAACTCCTTCGATTGTATTGCTTTTATTATTATACCTTATCAAAAGACTACTGGCAAACTTTTTCAGTTATCAGCTAACAGTTTTAGATGGGATTAGAATTCTTTTAAAAAAAATGATATGATAGAGTTTATGGATAAAAATAAGATAATGGGATTAACCCAAAGAGAAGTCAAGGAAAGACAGGCTCAAGGTTTGGTCAATGACTTTACCGCCTCAGCCAGTACCAGTACTTGGCAAATCATCAAACGAAATGTTTTTACACTTTTTAACGCATTAAACTTTGTTATTGCCCTAGCGCTTGCCTTTGTACAGGCTTGGAGCAATCTGGTTTTCTTTGCCGTTATCTGCTTTAACGCTTTTTCTGGGATTGTGACTGAGCTACGGGCCAAACATATGGTGGACAAGCTCAATCTCATGACCAAGGAAAAGGTCAAAACCATCCGTGAGGGTCAAGAAGTCGCTCTCAATCCAGAAGAGTTGGTTCTAGGAGATGTCATTCGTTTGTCTGCTGGGGAGCAGATTCCTAGTGATACTCTGGTTCTGGAAGGATTTGCGGAAGTCAATGAAGCCATGTTGACGGGTGAGAGTGATTTGGTGCAAAAAGAAGTGGATGCCTTGCTTTTATCAGGGAGTTTCCTAGCCAGTGGCGCAGTTTTGGCTCAAGTTCACCATGTCGGGGCAGACAACTATGCTTCCAAACTCATGCTGGAAGCTAAGACAGTGAAACCGATCAACTCCCGTATCATGAAATCGCTGGACAAGCTAGCCGGTTTTACTGGGAAGATTATCATTCCCTTTGGTTTAGCCCTCCTGCTAGAGGCCTTTATTTTAAAAGGCTTGCCCCTCAAGTCATCCGTTGTAAATTCGTCAACAGCCCTTTTGGGTATGCTGCCCAAGGGAATCGCCCTTTTGACCATAACTTCGCTCTTGACTGCGGTGATCAAGCTGGGCTTGAAAAAGGTCTTGGTGCAGGAGATGTACTCTGTCGAGACCTTGGCGCGCGTGGATATGCTCTGTCTGGACAAGACGGGGACCATCACCCAAGGAAAGATGCAAGTGGAGGCTTTTCTTCCTCTGACGGAAACTTATGGTGAAGAGGCTATTGCCAGCATTCTGACCAGTTATATGGCCCATAGTGAGGATAAAAATCCAACAGCCCAGGCTATTCGCAAGCGTTTCCAAGGACAGGTTGCCTATCCTGCAATCTCGAATCTTCCTTTCTCAAGCGACCGCAAGTGGGGAGCTATGGAATTAGAAGGGCTAGGAACGGTTTTCATAGGGGCGCCTGAGATGTTGTTGGACTCTGAAGTCCCAGAAGCTAGAGAGGCCTTGGAGAGAGGTTCGCGTGTCTTGGTCTTGGCACTCAGTCAGGAAAAACTAGATCATCATAAACCACAGAAACCATCTGATATTCAGGCCCTCGCCTTGCTGGAAATCTTGGACCCGATTCGAGAAGGAGCAGCTGAGACGCTGGACTATCTCCGTTCCCAGGAAGTAGGTCTCAAGATTATCTCTGGCGACAATCCCGTTACAGTATCCAGCATTGCCCAGAAGGCTGGTTTTGCAGACTATCACAGCTATGTAGATTGCTCAAAAATCACAGATGAGGAATTGATTGCTATGGCTGAGGAAACAGCTATTTTCGGACGTGTTTCCCCTCATCAAAAGAAACTCATCATCCAAACTCTGAAAAAAGCAGGGCATACAACGGCAATGACAGGGGATGGTGTCAATGATATCCTAGCTCTCCGCGAAGCAGATTGTTCTATCGTTATGGCTGAAGGAGATCCTGCGACTCGTCAGATTGCTAATCTGGTTCTCTTGAACTCTGACTTTAATGATGTTCCTGAGATTCTCTTTGAAGGTCGTCGTGTGGTCAATAACATTGCCCATATTGCACCGATTTTCTTGATAAAGACAATCTATTCCTTCTTGCTCGCTGTCATCTGTATCGCCAGTGCTCTTCTAGGACGGTCTGAGTGGATTTTGATTTTCCCCTTCATTCCAATCCAGATTACCATGATTGACCAGTTCGTGGAAGGGTTCCCGCCATTTGTTCTGACTTTTGAGCGAAATATCAAACCTGTTGAGCCAAACTTCCTCAGAAGATCCATGCTTCGCGCCCTACCAAGCGCACTCATGGTCGTGTTCAGCGTTCTCTTTGTGAAAATATTTGGAGCGAGTCAAGGTTGGTCTGAGTTAGAAATCTCAACCCTACTCTATTATCTCTTGGGGTCTATCGGTTTCTTATCTGTATTTAGAGCCTGCATGCCATTTACCCTCTGGCGTGTCCTCTTGATTGTCTGGTCAGTAGGAGGCTTCCTAGCCACAGCTCTTTTCCCAAGAATCCAGAAACTGCTTGAAATTTCGACCTTAACTGGACAAACGTTACCTGTTTATGGGGCCATGATGCTGGTATTTACGGTGATTTTCATTCTAACCAGTCGTTACCAAGCTAGAAAATAAAGAAAGACTGCAATCTGTGGATTGCGGTCTTTTTAGGTGCAAGATTGCTAGCTGAAATATGGTATAATAAGAGGTAATAGAGTTTTGGAAAGTGAGAGAAGATGATTTCAAAGAGATTAGAATTGGTAGCTTCCTTTGTGCCACAGGGAGCCATTTTATTAGATGTGGGGAGTGACCATGCTTATCTGCCAATCGAGTTAGTTGAGAGAGGCCAAATCAAAAGCGCCATTGCAGGTGAGGTGGTGGAAGGCCCCTACCAGTCAGCGGTGAAAAATGTTGAGACTCACGGTCTAAAGGAGAAAATCCAAGTCCGTTTAGCCAATGGCTTAGCGGCATTTGAAGAGGCTGACCAAGTCTCTATTATCACCATTGCTGGTATGGGTGGCCGTTTGATTGCTACCATATTGGAAGAAGGATTGGATAAACTTGCGAGTGTAGAACGTTTAATCCTCCAACCCAATAATCGTGAAGACGACTTGCGCATTTGGTTACAAGAGCACGGATTTCAGATTGTAGCAGAAAGCATCCTAGAAGAGGCTGGCAAGTTTTATGAAATTCTAGTGGTGGAAGCGGGACAAATGAAGCTATCAGCAAGTGATGTCCGCTTTGGTCCCTTCTTGTCCAAAGAAGTCAGCCCAGTCTTCGTTCAAAAGTGGCAAAAAGAAGTAGCTAAGTTAGAATTAGCCCTTGATCAAATTCCAGAAAAAAATATGGAAGAACGTCAAGTTTTAGTAGATAAAATTCAAGCCATCAAGGAGGTGCTCCATGTTAGCAAGTGAAGTGATTAAACGTTATGAAGACTTTTGTCCTCAGGAATTTTCCGTGGAGGGTGATAGTCGTGGCCTGCAAATCGGCACTTTGGACAAGGATATCCAAAGTGTCATGGTGGCTCTCGATATTCGTGAAGAAACGGTGGCTGAAGCCATTGAAAAGGGTGTAGACTTGATTATTGTCAAGCACGCGCCGATTTTCCGTCCGATCAAGGACTTGGTAGCTAGCCGTCCGCAAAATCAGATTTACATCGACCTCATCAAGCATGACATTGCAGTGTATGTCAGCCATACCAATATTGACATCGTTGAAAATGGCCTCAATGACTGGTTCTGCCAGATGCTAGGTATTGAGGAAACGACCTATCTGCAGGAGACAGGTCCAGAACGTGGAATTGGACGTATTGGGAATGTTCAGCCTCAGACATTTGGGGAATTGGCCCAACATGTCAAGCAAGTCTTTGGTCTAGATAGTCTTCGCATGGTCCATTATCACGAGAGTGATTTGCAGAAGCCTATTTCAAGAGTAGCTATCTGTGGTGGTAGAGGGCAGTCTTTCTATCAGGATGCTTTAGCAAATGGAGCAGATGTCTATATCACTGGTGATATTTACTATCACACAGCCCAGGATATGCTTTCTGATGGCCTGTTGGCATTGGACCCAGGCCACTATATAGAAGTGCTTTTTGTCGAAAAAATCGCAGCACTTCTTGCTCAATGGAAGGCAGAAAATAGCTGGTCTATTGATATCTTGCCTAGCCAAGCATCAACCAATCCTTTCCACCATATCTAGTTAGAAGGTGAAGACAATGAAAAAAGTTGCCATTATCGGAGCAGGGATTGTGGGGGCGACAGCTGCCTACTACCTCGCGAAAGAAAGCGACCTAGAGGTGACCATTTTTGACCATGGACAGGGGCAAGCAACCAAGGCTGCAGCAGGAATTATCAGTCCGTGGTTTTCAAAACGGCGTAATAAAGCCTGGTATAAGATGGCGCGTTTGGGGGCTGACTTTTATGTGGATTTGTTGGCTGATTTAGAAAAGTCAGGACAGGAAATCGACTTTTACCAGCGTTCGGGAGTTTTTCTCTTGAAAAAGGATGAATCCAAGTTAGAAGAACTCTATGAACTAGCACTCCAGCGTAGGGAAGAATCTCCCTTGATAGGTCAATTAGCCATTTTAGACCAAGCATCTGCAAATGAATTATTCCCTGGTTTGCAGGGATTTGACAGCCTGCTCTATGCTTCTGGTGGGGCACGGGTGGATGGCCACCTATTAGTGACTCGTTTGCTAGAAGCCAGTCAAGTCAAGCTGGTCAAAGAAAAAGTGAGTCTGACACCTTTAGCAACTGGCTATCAGATTGGCGAAGAGGTGTTTGATCAGCTTATTCTAGCGACGGGAGCTTGGTTGGGGGACATTTTGGAACCTTTAGGATATGAGGTAGATGTTCGTCCCCAAAAGGGGCAACTCCGAGATTATCAGCTTGCCCAAGACATGGAATCATACCCTGTTGTCATGCCAGAAGGGGAGTGGGATTTGATCCCTTTTGCAGGTGAGAAATTGTCCTTGGGTGCTACCCATGAAAATGATATGGGATATGACTTGACGGTAGATGAAACCTTGCTCCAACAAATGGAGGAGGCAGCCTTACCCCACTATCCAGCCTTGGAAGAAGCGAAATCATCAGGTGAGCGTGTGGGAATCCGTGCCTACACCAGTGATTTCTCCCCATTTTTTGGACAAGTGCCAGGATTGGCAGGTGTCTATGCGGCTAGTGGTCTAGGTTCATCAGGTCTCACAACGGGTCCAATCATCGGGTATCATCTAGCTCAACTGCTTCAAGACAAGGAGTTGACCTTGGATTCAGTAAACTACCCAATTGCAAACTATGTCAAGCGAGTAAAAAGAGAATAAAATTTTACTGAAATTTTAGCAGGTAGTTTAGGATGTCAAATGACATTCCCTATCAAAAATGATAAAATAAGAAAAAATAATCCGAGAATCGAGGAAAAAAGATGCAAGAAAAGATTTTGGTAACTGGTGGTGCTGGATTTATCGGAACCCACACTGTTATTGAGTTGATCCAAGCAGGTCATCAAGTCGTTGTGGTGGATAATCTTGTCAATAGCAACCGTAAAAGTTTAGAAGTTGTTGAAAGAATCACAGGAGTTGAGATTCCTTTTTATGAGGCAGATATCCGTGATACTGATACTCTCAGAGATATTTTCAAGCAGGAAGAACCGACTGGTGTGATTCACTTTGCTGGTTTGAAGGCTGTTGGCGAATCAACCCGTATTCCTCTTGCCTACTATGACAACAATATCGCAGGAACTGTTAGCCTTTTGAAAGCTATGGAAGAAAATAACTGTAAGAACATCATCTTCAGTTCTTCTGCGACAGTTTACGGAGACCCTCATACAGTACCAATCTTAGAAGATTTCCCACTTTCAGTGACCAACCCGTACGGCCGTACTAAGCTCATGTTAGAGGAGATTTTGACCGATATCTACAAGGCAGACTCAGAATGGAATGTGGTCTTGCTGCGTTACTTCAACCCAATCGGAGCACATGAGAGCGGTGACTTGGGAGAAAATCCTAACGGCATTCCAAACAATCTCTTGCCTTATGTTTCACAAGTAGCAGTGGGCAAACTAGAGCAAGTACAAGTTTTTGGAGATGATTACGATACAGAAGATGGAACTGGGGTTCGTGACTATATCCATGTCGTAGACCTAGCTAAAGGTCACGTTGCAGCTTTGAAAAAACTCCAAAAAGGTTCAGGTCTAAACATTTATAACCTTGGAACTGGTAAAGGTTACTCCGTTCTTGAAATTATCCAAAACATGGAAAAAGCAGTGGGGCGTCCTATTCCTTACCGCATCGTAGAACGCCGCCCAGGTGATATCGCTGCCTGCTACTCAGACCCTGCAAAAGCCAAAGCTGAACTGGGTTGGGAAGCAGAACTTAGCATCACCCAAATGTGTGAAGACGCATGGCGTTGGCAAAGCAAGCATCCAAATGGATTTGAAGACTAAGATGATGATTTCAATCATTGTCCCATGTTTAAACGAAGAGGAAGTACTTCCTCTTTTTTATCAGTCTGTTGAAGTACTGCTTCCAGAATTGGGAGCAGAGATCGAGTATGTCTTTGTGGACGATGGCTCAAACGATGGGACCTTAGAGCTTTTGAAGACCTATCGGGAGCAAAATCCTGCGGTCCGTTATGTCTCATTCTCTCGAAATTTTGGGAAAGAGGCAGCCTTATACGCAGGTTTGCAGTATGCGACTGGGGACCTGGTGGTCGTGATGGATGCAGACCTCCAGGACCCTCCAAGTATGTTGCTCGAAATGAAGGCCTTACTAGACCAGAATGCAGACTTAGACTGTGTTGGGACACGGAGAACTAGTCGGGAGGGGGAACCCTTTTTCCGCAGTTTCTGTGCTGACCTCTTTTACCGCCTCATGCAAAAAATTAGCCCAGTGGCTCTACCCTCAGGTGTCCGTGATTTTCGCATGATGAGAAGGTCTGTGGTAGATGCTATTTTAACCCTGACCGAGTCCAATCGTTTTTCTAAAGGACTCTTTGCCTGGGTGGGTTTTAAAACGCACTATCTTGATTATCCAAACGTTGAACGACAGGCTGGCAAGACCAGTTGGAGTTTTAGACAACTCTTTTTCTACTCGATTGAAGGGATTCTTAACTTTTCAGATTTTCCCTTGAGTATAGCCTTTGTAGCGGGACTCCTATCTTGTTTTCTTTCGTTTGTGATGACATTTTTTGTAGTGTTTCGGACTCTTATCTTGGGAAATCCGACATCTGGTTGGACGTCTTTGATGGCTGTCATCCTCTTTCTTGGAGGGATTCAACTTCTGACGATTGGTATTCTCGGTAAGTATATTAGTAAGATTTATCTAGAAACCAAAAAAAGACCACTCTATCTCGTCAAAGAAAAAAGTGACCTTTCTATTATTGAAGGAAAAAATAACCGAAAAAGACTATAATTTTACCTAGAAATATGCTAAACTAGTAAGTGTGGGAAAAATGAGAAAAAATCAATAACATTCATTCCCTGCTTCCTACGATGGATCTTTTAGAAGTGCTCTTGTAGGACAATTTTTGATGGCCTCCAGAACATCGCTGGTCTCAGCGATTTCTCTTTGCAATTCAACTGGATCATCGTAAAATCGAACGATTCCATTATCATGGTAATCAAAGAGTTCAGAATAGGTTTGGCAAAGCCCGCAGGCGATGCACCGTTCGGGTATAAGTGTGACTTTCATATTTATATTGTAATAAGAAAATGTAAAAAAAACAAGGAGTAAGGTATGGAAAAAGAACCGTGGCAAGAAGATATTTACGAAAACAATGAGGAAGAAACAAGATCAGAGCGTCGACACCGGAAACAAAAAGGGAAAGGCGTTGTTGCGAATCGTGTCTTGACGGTTCTCGCTAGCCTCTTCTTTGTAATTGTTGTAGCGATGGTAGTTGTATTGATTTACCTATCAACCGGAGGAAGCAATCGTACTTCATCTTTGAAGGACTTCTATGATGCATCGTCTCCTTCTACAAGTGCAAGTTCTAAAGTGGAAGCATCATCATCTTCAAGTAGCAAGGTAGAGGAAACAGCTTCTTCTGAATCAACACCTTCAGAGAGCAGTTCGGAAGAACATACAGAGGGTGAAGGAACACTTACAGTACAGCCTGGAGAGGGAGAAGCAGCTCTTGCTCAACGTGCAGGGATTTCCATTGCCCAGCTAGAAGCCCTAAATCCTTCTCATATGTCATCTGGATCTTGGTTTGCCAACCCAGGTGATGTGATTAAGACAAGATAGGAGTCGGTCATGAAGACAATTCAAATTGCTATCGATGGTCCAGCTTCGAGTGGTAAGAGTACGGTCGCAAAGATTGTCGCTAAGGATTTTGGTTATACTTATCTCGATACAGGTGCTATGTACCGTGCTGCGACTTATATAGCGCTCAAACACCAGTTGAATGCAGGAAATGTAGACCAACTTCTTGAGCTTCTTAACCAACACCCCATTAGTTTTGGTCGTTCAGAAACAGGTGAGCAACTTGTTTTTGTAGGAGATGTTGATATTACGCATCCGATTCGTGAAAATGAAGTGACCAACAAGGTTTCAAGCATCGCTGCCATTCCTGAAGTGCGTGAAAAACTGGTTTCTCTCCAGCAAGAGATTGCTCAGCAAGGTGGTATCGTCATGGATGGGCGTGATATCGGGACAGTTGTTTTACCACAAGCTGAACTCAAGATTTTCCTAGTGGCTTCTGTTGAAGAAAGAGCAGAGCGTCGTTACAAGGAAAATATTGCTAAAGGGATTGAGACAGACCTTGAAACGTTGAAAGAAGAGATTGCTGCGCGTGACTACAAGGATAGTCATCGTGAAACCTCTCCTCTCAAACAGGCTGAGGATGCAGTTTATCTTGACACAACTGGACTAAGTATCCAAGAAGTGGTTGAAAAAATTGAATCAGAAGCAAAAAAATATACGTCCTAGGGACGAGAGGAGCAGGCTAAATGAAGCCTGCTCCTTTTCTCTCTTTTGCACGCGTTTCAAAACAGCCTTTTTGGGAGAATTTTGATAAAATAGTAGTATCAATAAAAAGGACGGAAGCATGACAAAGAAAATTATAGCCATTTGGGCCCAAGACGAAAAAGGTGTGATTGGGAAGGAAGATCGTCTCCCTTGGCATTTGCCAGCAGAGTTGCAACATTTTAAGGAAACAACTTTAAATCATGCTATACTGATGGGACGAGTGACCTTTGATGGCATGGGACGTCGTCTGCTTCCAAAACGGCAAACCCTGATTTTAACGCGCAATAGCGAAGAAGTCATAGATGGGGCGCTCGTATTTCAAGATGTGGAGTCTGTTTTAGCGTGGTATCAGAGTCAGGAAAAAAATCTCTATATCATTGGCGGAAAGCAGATTTTTCAGGCTTTTGAGCCTTATTTAGATGAAATCATCGTGACACAGATTCATGCTCAGGTGGAGGGAGATACCTATTTCCCTGAGGAGTTTGACTTGTCTCATTTTGAGACAGTAGCAAGCAAATCTTACACCCGAGATGAGAAAAACGACTATGATTTTACCATCGAATACCGAGATAGAAAGGAAGTCTAATGGAGCGCAGTATATTTGGATTTTTTACAGCTTTTTTGTGTGTGATCTGTATTTTGACTGGAGCACAGGCTTTTCGTAAGAAGCGCTATGGACTGTCTGCCTTACTCTGGTTGAATGCTTTTACCAATCTGGTAAACAGTGTCCACGCTTTTTATATGACCTTATTTTAGATAGAATGATAAATTAGAATGGAAGGAAATCATGCCTACAAATAGGAAAAATGATATGATGGTTTATTGCTCATTTTGTGGCAAGAGCCAAGAAGAAGTAAAGAAAATAATCGCTGGGAACAACGCCTTTATCTGTAATGAATGTGTGGAATTGGCCCAGGAAATCATTCGGGAGGAGTTGGCTGAGGAAGTTTTGGCAGACTTGTCTGAAGTACCAAAACCAATCGAACTCCTCAATATCTTGAATCACTATGTGATCGGTCAGGATCGCGCTAAACGTGCCTTGGCAGTGGCAGTTTACAACCACTACAAACGCATCAATTTCCATGATACGCGTGAAGAGTCAGAAGATGTGGATTTGCAGAAGTCAAACATCTTGATGATTGGTCCAACTGGTTCTGGGAAAACCTTCTTGGCTCAGACTTTGGCTAAGAGCTTGAACGTGCCTTTCGCTATTGCAGATGCGACGGCTCTGACTGAGGCTGGGTATGTGGGTGAGGACGTGGAAAATATCCTCCTCAAACTTTTGCAGGCTGCTGACTTTAACATCGAACGTGCAGAACGTGGGATTATCTACGTAGATGAAATTGACAAAATTGCCAAGAAGAGCGAGAATGTGTCTATCACACGTGACGTTTCGGGTGAAGGTGTGCAACAAGCCCTTCTCAAGATTATCGAGGGAACTGTCGCTAGCGTGCCGCCTCAAGGAGGACGCAAACATCCACAACAAGAGATGATTCAGGTGGATACTAAAAATATCCTCTTTATCGTAGGTGGTGCTTTTGATGGCATCGAAGAAATCGTTAAACAACGTCTGGGAGAAAAAGTCATCGGTTTTGGCCAAAATAACAAGGCGATTGACGAAAACAGCTCCTACATGCAAGAAATCATCGCAGAAGACATTCAAAAATTCGGTATTATCCCTGAGTTGATTGGACGCTTGCCTGTCTTTGCTGCTCTTGAGCAATTGACGGTCGATGACTTGGTTCGCATCTTGAAAGAGCCAAGAAATGCCTTGGTGAAACAATACCAAACCTTGCTTTCTTATGATGATGTTGAGTTGGAATTTGAAGATGAAGCCCTTCAAGAAATCGCCAATAAGGCTATCGAACGCAAAACTGGTGCGCGTGGTCTTCGGTCTATTATCGAAGAAACCATGCTAGATGTTATGTTTGAAGTACCGAGTCAGGAAAATGTGAAATTGGTCCGCATCACAAAAGAAGCTGTTGATGGAACGGAAAAACCCATTCTAGAAACAGCCTAGAGGTGACTATGGAAATCAATACACACAATGCTGAAATCCTGCTCAGTGCGGCAAACAAGTCCCACTATCCGCAGGATGAACTGCCAGAGATTGCCCTTGCAGGGCGTTCAAATGTCGGCAAGTCTAGCTTTATCAACACCATGTTGAACCGCAAAAATCTTGCTCGTACATCAGGAAAACCTGGGAAGACCCAGTTACTCAACTTCTTCAACATTGATGACAAGATGCGTTTTGTGGATGTACCAGGTTATGGCTATGCCCGCGTTTCTAAAAAGGAACGTGAAAAATGGGGGCGCATGATTGAGGAGTACCTAACGACTCGGGAAAATCTCCGTGCGGTTGTCAGTTTGGTGGATCTCCGCCACGACCCGTCAGCAGATGATGTGCAGATGTACGAATTTCTCAAGTATTATGAGATTCCGGTTATCATCGTTGCGACCAAGGCGGACAAGATTCCTCGCGGTAAGTGGAACAAGCACGAATCAGCAATCAAAAAGAAATTAAACTTTGACCCAAGTGACGACTTCATCCTCTTTTCATCTGTCAGCAAGGCAGGGATGGATCAGGCTTGGGATGCAATATTAGAAAAATTGTGAGGGAAAGAAATGGCAAAAACAATTCATACAGACAAAGCTCCAAAAGCAATCGGACCATATGTTCAAGGGAAAATCGTTGGCAATCTTTTGTTTGCTAGCGGTCAAGTTCCCCTATCTCCTGAAACTGGAGAAATTGTAGGAGAAACGATCCAAGAACAGACAGAACAAGTCTTGAAAAATATCGGCGCTATTTTGGCAGAAGCAGGAACAGACTTTGACCATGTTGTTAAAACAACTTGCTTCTTGAGCGATATGAATGACTTTGTTCCTTTTAACGAGGTTTACCAGACTGCCTTTAAAGAGGAATTTCCAGCTCGTTCAGCTGTAGAGGTTGCACGTCTTCCTCGTGATGTAAAAGTCGAAATTGAAGTGATCGCAGAGATTGGATAAGCTAGTTGAAGTTTGGCTCTGCCAAACTTTTTTTGATATAAGGAGAGATAGATGACAAAGAAACAACTTCACCTGGTGATTGTGACAGGGATGAGTGGCGCAGGGAAAACAGTAGCCATTCAGTCCTTCGAGGATTTGGGATATTTCACTATTGACAATATGCCACCAGCCCTCTTGCCAAAGTTTTTGCAGTTGGTAGAGACCAAGGATGATGACCACAAACTGGCCTTGGTTGTGGACATGCGGAGCCGTTCCTTCTTTTCAGAGATTCAGGCAGTTTTGGATGAATTGGAAAACCAAGATGATTTGGATTTCAAAATTCTCTTTTTGGATGCAAAAGATAAGGAATTGGTGGCCCGTTACAAGGAAACCAGACGGAGTCACCCTCTAGCAGCGGATGGTCGGATTTTGGACGGCATCAAGCTGGAGCGCGAGCTCTTGGCACCTTTGAAAAACATGAGCCAAAATGTGGTGGATACGACAGAACTTACTCCGCGTGAACTTCGTAAAACCATTGCTGAGCAATTTTCGGACCAAGAACAAGCCCAGTCTTTCCGTATCGAAGTCATGTCTTTTGGATTCAAGTATGGTATTCCTATCGATGCAGACTTGGTCTTTGATGTCCGTTTCTTACCAAACCCATACTACCTCCCTGAACTCCGTAATCAGACAGGTGAGGATCAAGCAGTTTATGACTATGTGATGAATCATGAAGAGTCTGAAAGTTTCTATCAGCACTTACTCGCCTTGATTGAACCCATTTTGCCAAGTTACAAAAAAGAAGGCAAGTCTGTTTTAACCATTGCAGTAGGATGTACAGGTGGACAGCACCGTAGTGTTGCCTTTGCCAAACGAATAGCTGAGGACCTTGCTAAAAACTGGCCTGTCAATGAAAGCCATCGTGACAAAGACAGAAGAAAGGAAACGGTAAATCGTTCATGAGAAAACCAAAGATAACGGTGATTGGTGGAGGAACTGGTATCCCCGTCATTTTGAAAAGCTTGCGAGAAAAGGATGTTGATATCGCAGCCATCGTAACGGTAGCTGATGATGGTGGCTCTTCTGGTGAACTAAGAAAGAATATCCAACAGCTGACACCACCAGGAGATCTTCGCAATGTCCTGGTAGCCATGTCGGATATGCCTAAATTTTATGAGAAGGTTTTTCAGTACCGCTTTTCAGAAGACGCTGGTGCTTTTGCAGGTCATCCTCTAGGAAATATCATTATAGCAGGACTTTCTGAAATGCAAGGGTCCACTTACAATGCCATGCAGCTGCTAAGTCTCTTTTTCCACACAACAGGAAAAATCTACCCCTCAAGCGATCAGCCTTTGACACTGCATGCAGTCTTTAAAGA
>NZ_AJQY01000013.1:0-33653 GCF_000296875.1 Streptococcus sp. GMD1S
CAAGTCAAGGGTAAAATCGTGACACTTTCAGATAAGAGTATCCGTTACTTTGATGCTAACTCAGGAGAGATGGCAACCAACAAGTTTGTCGAAGGTTCCCAAAATGAGTGGTACTATTTTGATCAAGCTGGAAAAGCAGTGACAGGCTTGCAGCGGGTCGGTCAACAGACTCTCTATTTCACGCAAGACGGCAAGCAAGTCAAAGGAAAAGTTGTTGATGTGAATGGAGTTAGTCGATATTTCGATGCCAATTCAGGGGATATGGCTCGAAGCAAATGGATTCAACTTGAAGATGGAAGTTGGATGTATTTTGACCGCGATGGTAGAGGTCAAAACTTCGGAAGAAACTAATCGAATTTAGCTCAATAAAAATCAAGCTTTAGCTGATGATATACAAAAACGATAACACCTTAAAAGGACGTTATCGTTTTTTGCCTGTTTGGAGAATAAATTACAATTGAAAAGAAAGAAGGAATCATTGGGAACTGTAATGAATTAACAAGGGACTCCATATTGGAATAATCTTTTTCTGCTTTCTAATGTGATATTCAAAGCAATGAGGATTCTAATTTTAAAGTTTTGAAATCCAAAAGCGTTTCGTTTGCGAACAATGACGCGGTTGTTAGTAGTTTCTATTTTTTAATTTGTACATTTGAGATAAGAAAGATTTTGCTTGATTATTTATAGAGGAGCTATTCTTCACAAAAAGGCTCCATAGATGCAATCGTGTTTTACTCTCTATAGAAATTATAGAGCCGAAAAATCTAGGAAATCATCGCTTTTTTCATAAAAAAATGGTATAATGAAGGGTATGAAATATCACGACTATATATGGGATTTAGGTGGTACCCTATTGGATAATTATGAGACTTCTACTGCAGCCTTTGTAGAAACCTTAGCCCAATACGGAATAGAGCAAGAACACGACCGAGTCTACGAAGCTTTGAAGGTTTCGACAGCTTTTGCCATCGAGAAGTTTGCACCAGATATCGAGGATTTTTTAGAGAACTATAAAGAAAATGAAGCGCGTGAGCTAGAACATCCAGTTTTGTTTGAGGGAATTCCAGAATTACTCAAAGACATTTCGGACAAGGGTGGTCGCCATTTCTTGGTTTCTCATCGAAATGACCAAGTACTAGAACTTCTTGCTAAGACCCAGATAGCCAACTACTTCACCGAGGTGGTGACTGCCAGTTCTGGCTTTAAACGGAAACCAGATCCTGAGTCCATGATTTATTTACGTGATAAATATCATATTACATCTGGTTTGGTCATTGGTGACAGAAATATTGATGTAGAAGCAGGTAAAGCTGCTGGCTTAGATGCCTATCTTTTTAATAACGTTGCGACATTGAGACAAGCAATAGACATGTAAGAAAAGGGAAAAAATGACAGAAGAAATCAAAAATCAACAGGCACAGGATTATGATGCCAGTCAAATTCAAGTTTTGGAGGGACTTGAAGCTGTTCGTATGCGTCCAGGTATGTATATTGGATCAACTTCAAAAGAAGGTCTTCACCATCTAGTATGGGAAATCGTTGATAACTCAATTGACGAAGCTCTAGCTGGATTTGCCAGTCACATCCAAGTCTTTATAGAGCCAGATAATTCCATCACCGTTGTGGATGATGGGCGTGGAATTCCTGTTGATATTCAGGAAAAAACAGGACGTCCCGCTGTTGAGACTGTCTTTACAGTTCTTCACGCTGGAGGAAAATTCGGCGGTGGCGGATACAAGGTTTCAGGTGGATTGCACGGTGTAGGTTCATCAGTAGTAAACGCCCTCTCAACTCAACTAGATGTTCATGTCCATAAAAACGGTAAGATTCATTACCAAGAATACCGTCGTGGTCATGTTGTTGCTGATCTTGAGGTGGTTGGAGATACGGATAAAACGGGAACAACAGTTCACTTCACACCAGATCCAGAGATTTTTACAGAAACAACAACTTTTGACTTTGAAAAATTAAACAAACGTATTCAAGAACTAGCCTTTTTGAACCGAGGCCTTCGAATCTCCATCACAGATAAGCGTGAAGGTCTCGAACAGACTAAACATTACCACTATGAGGGTGGGATTGCTAGCTACGTTGAATATATCAACGAGAACAAGGATGTGATCTTTGATACACCAATCTACACAGACGGTGAGATGGATGATATCACAGTTGAAGTAGCCATGCAGTACACAACCGGTTACCACGAAAACGTCATGAGTTTCGCCAATAACATTCACACCCATGAAGGTGGTACGCATGAGCAAGGTTTCCGTACGGCTCTGACACGTGTTATCAATGACTATGCCCGCAAGAATAAACTACTAAAAGACAATGAAGATAACCTAACAGGGGAAGATGTCCGTGAAGGCTTGACTGCAGTTATCTCAGTTAAGCATCCAAACCCGCAGTTTGAAGGACAAACCAAGACCAAACTGGGGAATAGTGAAGTAGTCAAGATTACCAATCGCCTCTTCAGCGACGCCTTCTCTGATTTTCTCATGGAAAATCCACAGATTGCTAAGCGTATCGTGGAAAAAGGGATTTTGGCTGCCAAGGCTCGTGTAGCTGCAAAGCGTGCGCGTGAAGTCACACGCAAGAAATCTGGTTTGGAAATTTCCAATTTGCCAGGAAAACTAGCAGACTGTTCTTCTAACAACCCTGCTGAAACCGAACTCTTCATCGTCGAAGGAGACTCAGCTGGTGGATCAGCCAAATCTGGTCGTAACCGTGAGTTCCAGGCTATCCTTCCAATTCGTGGTAAGATCTTGAACGTTGAAAAAGCTAGCATGGATAAAATCCTTGCCAACGAAGAAATTCGAAGTCTTTTCACAGCCATGGGAACAGGATTTGGTGCAGAATTTGATGTCACTAAGGCTCGTTACCAAAAACTCGTTTTGATGACCGATGCCGATGTTGATGGAGCCCACATTCGAACACTCCTGCTAACCTTGATTTACCGCTACATGAAACCAATCTTAGAGGCTGGTTATGTCTACATTGCCCAACCACCGATTTATGGGGTTAAAGTGGGAAGTGAGATCAAAGAATACATTCAACCTGGTGCAGATCAAGAAATTAAACTCCAAGAAGCCTTAGCACGTCATAGTGAAGGGCGTTCAAAACCAACCATCCAACGTTATAAAGGTTTGGGAGAAATGGATGACCACCAATTGTGGGAAACAACCATGGATCCTGAACATCGCTTGATGGCGCGTGTTTCGGTAGATGATGCTGCCGAAGCAGATAAAATCTTTGATATGTTGATGGGGGATCGAGTAGAACCTCGTCGCGAATTTATCGAAGAAAACGCTGTTTACAGTACACTTGACGTCTAAAAAATGTGGGAAATAGTTCCCTTGGTTTAAAAAATATGATATAATCATTACGATTGTTTCTAGTATAAAAGGAGTTTGATATGTCTAATGGACAACTAATTTATCTAATGGTTGCGATTGCAGTCATTCTGATCTTAGCTTATGTAACAGCTATCTTTTTACGTAAGCGTAATGTAAGCAGATTAACGGCCCTTGAAGAAAGAAAAGAAGAACTCTACAACCTTCCTGTAAATGATGAGGTTGAAGCCGTTAAAAACATGCACTTGATTGGTCAAAGTCAGGTGACCTTCCGTGAATGGAACCAAAAATGGGTTGATTTATCTCTGAATTCATTTGCTGATATTGAAAATCACCTCTTTGAAGCTGAAAGCTACAATAATTCTTTCCGTTTTTTCAAAGCTGCTCACAAGATTGATCAAATTGAAAGCCAAATTGGCTTGATTGAAGAAGATATTGCAGCTATTCGCAATGCCCTTTCTGAACTTGAAAAACAAGAATCTAAGAATAGTGGCCGTGTCCTTCATGCTTTGGACTTGTTTGAATCCCTTCAACATACTGTTGCAGAAGATTCGGAGAAATATGGGAAAGCCCTTCCTGAGATTGAGAAACAATTGGAAAACATCCAATCTGAATTCTCTCAATTTGTTACCCTAAATTCATCAGGTGACCCGGTTGAAGCGGCAGCAATTCTTGATTCAACTGAAAATCATATTCTCGCTTTGACACACATCGTTGAGCGAATTCCAGCTCTTGTTGAAACCTTGACAAAAGAACTGCCAGAACAATTAGCAGATTTGGAAGAAGGCTATCGCAAGCTGTTGGATGCCAACTACCACTTTACAGAAACAGATATCGAGTCTCGTTTCCAACTTTTGCATGAGTCTTTGAAAAATAATCAAGAAAATATTCGTCAGTTGGAATTGGACAATGCAGAGTATGAAAATAATCGCATCCAAGAAGAAATCAACGCACTTTATGATATCTTCACTCGTGAAATTGCAGCTCAAAAAGTGGTTGAAAGTCTTCTTGCTACATTACCAACTTATCTCAACCACTTGAAAGAAAATAATCAGGTGCTTGTTCAGGACCTTGAACGCTTGACTAAAACCTACCTTCTTCCTGAAAGTGATGGCAATCATGTTCGTCGTCTTCAAGCAGAATTGGCTGCACTTGATACAGCTATCTTAGAGGTAACAGAAGACCAAGGCGAGCCAACTCAAGCCTTCTCTGTTCTTGAAGAACAGTTGGAAATGCTTCAAAGCAACCTCAAGGATATAGAGGATGAGCAAATCTCTGTTAGCGAACGACTTGCGCAAATTGAAAAAGACGACCTCAATGCTCGCCAAAAAGCAAATGTCTATGTGAACCGTTTGCATACTATCAAACGTTACATGGAGAAGAGAAACTTGCCAGGTATTCCTCAAAGTTTCTTGAAACTTTTCTTTACTGCAAGTCATAACACAGAAGATTTGATGGCAGAGTTAGAACAACCACAAGTGAATATTGAATCGGTTAAACGAATTCTTGAAGTCGCAACAAATGATATGGAAGCACTTGAAACAGAAACCTATGATATCGTTCAATATGCAACCTTGACTGAGCAACTACTCCAATACTCAAACCGTTACCGTTCATTTGATGAGCGTATCCAAGAGGCCTTCAACGAAGCGCTTGAAATTTTTGAAAAAGAGTTTGACTACCAGGCGTCATTTGAAAAAATTTCACAAGCCTTGGAAGTTGCTGAACCAGGAGTCACAAACCGTTTTGTAACTTCATATGAGAAAACACGTGAAACGATTCGTTTCTAAACGAGAAGCTTAGATATTTCTAAGCTTTTTTATTTTTCTAAAAAGAAATCAGAATTCTTGTTTATCATTGAAATAATAGCCTCGATTTGATATGATGGAAATATGAAAAAAAATAGAGCGAAACGTGTTTCTCACGATAAAACGAGAAGGCTATTGCTTTCCCTTGTTGGAATCTTAGGAATTGCTACGATTCTATTAGGAAGTGCTATTGGTTATAAGCTACTACAAAAGCAATCTTACGAACAAAAAATTGAAGCGCTAAAAAGCGAAAAGGACCAGCAATTCAACTCAGGTAGTCAGAAGGACCATTTCCGAAAAGGTCAAGCTGAGGTGATTGCCTACTACCCTCTGCAAGGAGAGGAAGTCATTGCGTCTGTTAGAGAAAAAATCAACCAGGATATTAAAGAAAAGCTGGAAGATAAAGAGGACTTGGTCTTTTATTATAGTGAGCAATTGGATCCCGTCTTAAAGGGAGTTGTTGCTCGTAATATCAGCAAGCAAGTCTACGATTTGTCTGCATCAAAGGTTGAAGAAAAAGAAAAGACTTCTTTAGGGAAAATTTTCTTGACCGAAGATGGGAAAGCTTTTGACCTCAGTAAACTCTTCAAAGATGCAAGTAAGGCTAAGGAACTCTTACTGAGTCAAATCAAATCAACTCTAGAAGATAAGAAACTTGACCAGGCAAAAATTGATCAAGTTATAAAGAGCTTCACAGACCAAGAATTGACATCTTGGAGCTTTGATTATAAGGATAGTCAAATCATCCTTTATCCTGCTAATGCTGGAGAGACTGTTGAGGAAATTGCTTTGCCCATATCCAGTTTCTTTGATGTCATTGAGTCTTCTTATCTATTAGAAAAGGATGCTGAACTTTACCAAGCATACTTTGCTAAGAAAAACAAAAAGGTTGTAGCCTTGACCTTTGATGATGGTCCAAATCCTACTACAACCACGCAGGCTTTGGATACTTTAGCTAAATATGGTGTAAAAGCAACCTTCTTTGTACTTGGTAAAAACATTGCAGGTAATGAAAATCTTCTGAAACGAATGAAATCTGAAGGTCATGTTGTAGGAAACCACAGCTGGAGTCATCCTGTTCTTTCACAACTTTCGCTCGAAGATGCTAAAAAGCAAATTACTGATACAGAAGATTTGTTAACTCAAGTTTTAGGATCAAGCTCTAAACTGATGCGCCCACCTTATGGTGCCATCACTGATGATATTCGAAACGGCCTTGATTTAAGCTTCATCATGTGGGACGTGGATAGTTTGGACTGGAAGAGTAAAAACGAGACAGCCATTTTGACAGAGATTCAACGTCAGGTTCGCAATGGTTCTATCATCCTCATGCATGATATCCATGGTCCTTCAGTTAATTCCCTACCAAGTGTCATTGAGTATTTAAAGGGTGAAGGGTATACATTTGTGACCGTTCCTGAATTGCTCAATTCTCGCTTAAAAGCTCACGAGATCTATTACGATCGTGATCAATAATTGTTAAAATCTAAAGGGGCAAGTGTTCTGATAATCAGGATTTTGTTTCTTTAGATTTTCTTCACATAGAAAGGAAAAACGATGAAATCTTATACCCTTAATAATGGAATTTCAATTCCTGTACTAGGATTTGGAACATGGAAAGCTGAAAATGGAGAGGTAGCCTACCAAGCCGTTTTAGAAGCCTTAAAGGATGGTTATCGACATATCGATACTGCAGCTATCTATAAAAATGAGGAAAGTGTTGGTCGTGCTATTCGAGATAGCGGTATTCCAAGACAAGAAATCTTTGTAACGACCAAACTCTGGAATACCAATCACAGCTATGATGAAGCTCGCCAAGCATTTGAAGAATCAATGGAAAAACTGGGATTGGATTATCTAGATTTGTACCTTATCCATTGGCCAAATCCAAAACCTTTAAGAGAAAATGACGAATGGAAAACTCGCAATGCTGAAGTCTGGAGAGCGATGGAGGATCTTTACCAAGAAGGCAAAATCCGTGCTATCGGCGTTAGTAATTTCCTTCCTCATCATTTGGATGCCTTGCTTGAGACAGCAAGAGTCATTCCAGCGGTCAATCAGGTGCGCTTGGCACCAGGAGTTTATCAAGAGGAAGTGGTTGACTACTGTAGAGAGAAAGGAATTCTCTTAGAGGCTTGGGGGCCATTTGGACAAGGAGAGTTGTTTGAACAGAAAGAAGTCCAAGAAATTGCTGCGAAGCATGGGAAATCAGTGGCTCAAATTGCCTTGGCTTGGAGTTTGGCAGAAGATTTTTTACCCCTACCTAAGTCAGTGACAGCCTCTCGTATCCAGAGCAATCTTGACTGTTTTGGAATTGAACTCAGCAAAGACGAGCGAGAAGTCTTAAAGACAATTTTAGTGACTTCGGGCGCACCTCGTGTGGATGAGATGGATTTTTAGTTTGTGAAATCTATTTATACTGAAATAACAAAGACTAGGAATTTTAAATTCTAGTCTTTTTGTGTATAAAAAATCTAAATTGTTTGTATAATGAAATAATTTTATGGATTGAAATATAGGAATGAATTTAAAAAAAACTGTGGTTTGATGGAGCAAATAACACGAATGATAAAATTAAATAAGTAAAATATATACGTAAATATTACATTTTTGTGACAATTCAGATTTTTATGAAAATTTATGATTATTTGCGTTATAATAGGTATACTTTAAAGAAAAAGGAGATTATTTATGAATAGACGACAACGTTTTTCATTACGGAAATACAAATTTGGTCTTGCTTCAGTTTTATTGGGAACTGCATTGGTTTTTGGAGCAAGTCAAGTCAGTGCCAATGAGCAGAGTACAGGTGAAAATCAAGCTCAAACTCAGGAAATTAAGACAGAGCTAAAAGACGATAAACACTCAAACTCTGCGACTGACCAAACCAATACTAATGGGATAGCACCAGTAGTTGGAGAGAAACAAGAAGTTGAAACTTCTAAAGAGGATGCTAGTAAACAAGATGCTAAGGTAGATGCTCCGGTTGATAAAACTGCCGAAGCCCAAGAATCAGGAAAAGATAGCGCAGTTGCAAAAGAAGAAAATCAAGGTGTCGTTCAAAAAGAAACAACAGTCGATACCAGTACAGCGCCTGCTACTGAGAAGTCCTCTACCATAGAGAAAAAAGAGGCTAAAGCAACGACAGCTCCTAAAACTAATGGAGAAACAGCAACTACAGAAAAAGAACAAGAAAAAACTGAGTCTGCAAAACCAAATAGTCTTTCAAGCAATGATATCATCACAGTACCGAAAACTTGGAAGGCTGGTTACAAGGGGACAGGGACCGTTGTTGCCATTATTGACTCAGGGCTTGATTTGAATCATGAGGTTCTTCGAATTTCGGATCCGTCAAAAGCAAAATTTAAAAACAAGGAAGCTATCGAAGCAGCTAAAAAGGCTGCTGGAATCGATTACGGTAAATGGTATAGCGATAAGGTTGTCTATGCCTATGACTACTTTGACGGAACAGATAAAATCAAAGAAGCAGAAAGAACTTCTCATGGGATGCACGTAACAGGGATTGCAGCTGGAAATCCTGATAAAGAAGCACCGAATGGCGAAAAAGTTTATGGTGTGGCGCCAGAAGCCCAAGTCATGTTTATGCGTGTCTTTTCAGACCGCCAAAAAACGACCAGTTCTGCCCTTTATGTAAAGGCGATTGATGATGCAGTTGCCTTAGGAGCAGATGCTATTAATATGAGTTTGGGATCTAGCACTGGTTCTATGGTGGATGCTGGTTCCGATATCGTGGATGCCATCAAACGGGCTCGTGCCAAGGGAGTATCTGTTCTTATCTCAGCAGGAAACAGCAATACATTTGGAAATGGTTATTCAAAACCGCTAGCCGAAAACCCAGACTATGGCTTGGTTGGAAATCCATCCACTGTTGAAGACTCAATTTCAGTTGCTTCTGTCAACAATAAAACATTGACAACAGCCGTTTTTGAAGTTAAAGGTCTAGAGGGAAATGCCGGCCTTCATAACGGAAAATTTGATTATAATCAACCTGAAGCAGATAAGGACTTTGAAAAAGGAAAAGAGTACGAATACGTCGAAGCAGGGTTAGGTCGTGAAGAAGACTTTGCGAAGTTGGATTTAACTGGGAAACTTGCCCTCATTCAGCGAGGAGCTATGAACTTTTCAGAGAAGATCAAAAATGCACGAAAACACGGTGCAGTTGGTGCTTTGATCTACAATAATGTAGAAGGTGCAAACATCAATATGGCTATTGATGATGAAGCAAAGAAAATTCCTTCTGTATTTATTTCTAAACAGTATGGTGAAGCCTTAAAATCAGGAAACTACAAGATTGTTTTTAATGGTAAGATGGATAATCGTCCTTCTGATGTAGCCAATCAGCTATCTGACTTTTCAAGTTGGGGAGTGACTACCGATGGACAATTGAAACCAGATGTGACAGCTCCTGGTGGCAATATCTACTCATCCTTTAATGACAATACCTACGGTAGTATCAGCGGAACCAGTATGGCGGCTCCTCACGTTACGGGTGTTGCAGTTCTGGTTAAGGAATACCTTCAAAAACACCATCCAGAATTGACTCCTGAGCAAGTATCAGAGACTGTCAAGGCCTTGATCATGTCAACTGCAAAACCACATGTTAATAAGGACACAGGCACTTATACCTCTCCTCGTCAGCAAGGTTCTGGTATTGTGGATACAGCTGCTGCAGTGTCAACAGACCTCTATGTAACGGGTGAAAATGGTTATCCAAGCGTGACTTTAGGAAATGTTGGAGATCAATTTACTTTCAAGGTCACTGTACACAACATTTCAGATACTGACCGCACTCTCAAGATGGTGGTGAATACCAATACAGACGAAGTCCAAGATGGAAAATTCACCCTTCGACCTCGAAAACTAACGGAGACAGTCTGGCCTGAAGTGACGGTCAAAGCCCACAGCAGTCAAACAGTCACTGTTAAAGTGGATGCTCGAAAATTTGCTGCTGAACTCAGCAAACAAATGTCAAATGGCTATTTCCTTGAAGGTTTTGTTCGCTTTGTAGATCCAGCAGATGATGGGGATATTGTAAGTCTTGCATTTATGGGCTTCCGAGGAGAATTCCAAAATCTCCCTGCTGTTGAAAAACCAATTTACAATCTTGTCCGAGAAGGGAAAAATGGATTTTACACGGAAGTAGACAAGGAAAATCCTGCCGTTAACTACTCTAATGATGCTACCTATCTCGCAACCTTGCAAAATGACCTTCTAGTGTCTAAAGGTCAACGCCAAGGACGCCGAATTACTGTTCTTGGGATTGAACAAAATGCTGAAGGTAAGCATGTTCTTCAGTTGGACGAAAAAGGGAATGTCCGTATTGCCATTTCTCCAAATGATGATGGAAACAAAGACCTAGTTGAATATAAAACGGTTGCTTTGAGAAACCTTGTAAATCTTCGGGCTACAGTTTATGCGGCTACAGATACCAAGCATGAACATCCTATTTGGGAGGGCGATGCAAAGGATCTTCGTAAGAATTATTTTGATGGTGACAGTAGAAATCTGAAGAGTTATATTCTAGATAATACTGCTTGGAGAGGCCAGGATTTTGATGGCAATACTGTTGCGGATGGTTTATATGACTATGTTATCAGTTACACACCAGATGTTCCAGGAGCAAAAGAACAATACACGACCTTTAAAATTCAGATTGATACTCAAAAACCTGTCATCACAAGTGGTTATATTCGCTTTAAAGACGGAAATCAAGAATTCGTAGCTCGCAAACCAAAAGATGTGGGTCAAGGCGGTATCCTTTCAGAAAAAGTTTTCTACCTCACACCGTTTGACCAGAAAGGGACCATGGTTCTAACTGGGAAAGACCAGTCTGGAACTCGTGCGCTTGAGAACACCCATCTGATTAAGGCCAATGCTGACGGTAGTTATACACTTCCTAAGGATGTTGATAAGGCTAATATTTACTATCTTGTTGAGGACTATGCAGGAAATGTAGACTATATCTCGCTTGCTGAACTTGTCCGCGATCAAAATAGTGGTCGAGTTAAAATTGACTTGAAGGATGCAAAAACAAACCAAGATATTGATACCCTCTACGTTTATCGAATCAAAAATAGCAAGGGGCAATATGTTGATGTTGACAAGACAAAAGCGATTCATTTCTTACAATTTGGTCATTATACAGCAGAAATTTTCAGTTATGACCGAACAGAATTGAAATTTATCAGTGCCTTGTCCCAAGAGTTTGACTTGACGGAAGAAAATAGTTTCCAAACCATTACCTTCCTAGCAAATCTCCTAGAATATGCACCAGTGTCTGTTTCCTTCAATCAAGCCGTTCCAAAGACGACTACAGTGGTTCTGAAAGGTGAAGATGGGACAAGTATCACTCTTCCTGCTGAAAAATACGGTCAATACGCCTTTGGTAAGAAAGTTGCTACAGGTCGTTATACTGTAGAAGTCACCTTGCCAACTGGATATGAACTCCTTGAAGATCTCGTTTCCTTGCTCGTTCAGCCAGGTCGAAATAATGCTTTGCGTCTATCTGTTGTGTCTAAGTTGGCTTTGATTGCTGCGGTAAATCAACAAAAAGAACTGGTAGAAACGTCTCGCTACTTTAATAGTAGTGCAGATAAGAGAAAAGCTTATGACCAAGCTTTCCAAGTGGCGCAGTCAGCCTTGTCAAGCAAGTTGAAGCAAGAATTGATTGATGGAGTTCTCGCTAGTCTTGAAGCTGCTGGTAAGGCTTTGGATGGAAAAGATTCGAATGTTGCAGCTTTGAAAGAAGCCATGAAAGCTTACTATGCAACGACTAAAACTGGAAGATATGCTAATGCCAAGGAAAAAGTACGTCGAGCTTATGATCGTGCCTTCCAAGAAATTGCCTTACTAGCTGTAGATCCTAAAGTCAAACAGGATCAAATTGACCAATCTCTCATTGCCCTAGCGACGGCTAAAAGTAAACTGAATGGCAAAGCTACTGACTTCTCTAGTCTGAAGAAACTGGTCAAAGATGAACGTCTTTTCCAAGAAAAAAATGCGAGATTTATCTACGCAGATAAGAAAGAAAAAGCTGCTTATCTTCTAGCCTTTAAAGAAGCTCAGGAACTCTTGAATGATCCAGGAGCGAGCCAAGAAGATGTCAAAGATGCCATTACAGCATTGAAACAAGCCAAGAGAAATCTACATGGCAAAAAACCAAAAGCAAGAAGACACCCTTAAACAGTAGTTTCTGAAGCTTTACTGATAAATGAGTCTGGAACTTTGTTTTCAGACTCATTTTTGGTTTACACTAGCTAGAAAATCTGCTATAATACTAGCTAGGAAAGAAAGTCTTATGGCGTTCTTCAAGCGAGCTTGGGACAGTGGGAGCCAAGTAGAACAAGCTAAGAAACTGGCGCTTTCTGTCGTATTTTTAAAAAAAATGAAGTAATAAATTAGGGTGGAACCGCGTTTCTGACGCCCCTAGTCGCAAGGCTTGGGTGTTGAAATTCGGTTCTTTTTGAATTTCGTCTAATGCCTAAGTAGAAAGGAGCATAATGCTTAAAGGATCTTGTTTATGCAAAGCAGTGACCTACACTTTAGATGAGGAATTGTCGGAATTAGTTTTTTGCCACTGCTCATTCTGTCGGAAAGCAACTGCGTCTGCCTATACAGTGAATGCCAAAGTTAGTAGTAAAAACCTAGTATTGCATGGAAAAGAACAGTTGGTTACCTATAGTTCATCTCCAGGAAAACAACGCTATTACTGTCAGAACTGTCATAGTCAAATTTTCACTGCTCAAGAAAATATACCAGAAGTCTGTGCTTTGAAACTAGGTACAATAGACGAATGCGATCAGAATTTACAAACTGTTCCCAAACGTCATATTTTTCAGGATCCAGCTTTTTCTTGGTTGCTTGATGAATAAATCTAAAAAGATAATATAAATTAAAGGAGTAAACAATGTCTAAAAGATTGACTTTCCACTGCGTCAGTGGCAGAGACCTCCTTACAGTCGGACTGCCCCACGCTCAGCACTAGAGTGCCTGAGCTAGACGCAGTACTAACTCGTCTTGCCTCGTAAAATCGACAAGGCAGACTCGTGTCGCAAAAAATCATTTTTTATTAAGGAGTATTCAATGTCTAAGAAATTAACATTTCAAGAAATTATTTTGACTTTGCAACAATTTTGGAATGACCAAGGTTGTATGCTCATGCAGGCTTATGATAATGAAAAAGGTGCGGGGACAATGAGCCCTTACACTTTCCTTCGTGCTATTGGGCCTGAGCCATGGAATGCGGCTTATGTAGAGCCATCACGTCGTCCTGCTGACGGTCGTTACGGGGAAAACCCTAACCGTCTCTACCAACACCACCAATTCCAAGTGGTTATGAAGCCATCTCCATCAAATATCCAGGAACTTTATCTTGAGTCTTTGGAAAAATTGGGAATCAATCCATTGGAACATGATATCCGCTTCGTTGAGGACAACTGGGAAAATCCATCGACTGGTTCAGCTGGTCTCGGTTGGGAAGTTTGGCTTGATGGGATGGAAATCACTCAGTTCACTTACTTCCAACAAGTCGGTGGATTGGCAACAGGCCCTGTGACTGCGGAAGTTACCTATGGTTTGGAACGCTTGGCTTCTTATATTCAAGAAGTGGACTCTGTCTATGATATTGAGTGGGCTGATGGTGTAAAATACGGAGAAATCTTTATCCAGCCTGAGTACGAGCATTCAAAATATTCATTTGAAATTTCGGACCAAGAGATGTTGCTGGAAAACTTTGATAAGTTCGAAAAAGAAGCTGGTCGTGCCTTGGAAGAGGGCTTAGTTCACCCTGCCTATGACTATGTTCTCAAATGTTCACACACCTTTAACCTGCTTGATGCTCGTGGTGCCGTATCCGTAACAGAACGTGCAGGCTATATCGCCCGTATCCGTAACTTAGCCCGTGTCGTAGCCAAAACCTTTGTCGCAGAACGCAAACGCCTAGGTTACCCACTTTTGGATGAAGCAACACGAGCTAAACTCCTAGCAGAAGACGCAGAATAGTAAGTAATATTGTGCTCTAAAATCGTTAAAGGCAAGTCGAAGACTTGCTAAAGGGATATGCACCGCGTACTGTTATGTGGGAATTTTTGAAACCTTGGGTTCAAAAATCAGTCAGCTAAATCCACTTTGATGAGACTGTTGGAAATCTTAGTTTATTTGGTATAAGATTTCCTTACAGACTCACAAAAGTTAGTTAGCGACGTCCCCAGTACCTAAGGTGCATATCAAAAAAGATTGAAGAAAATGTAAAGGAAAAAACATGACAAAAAACTTATTAGTAGAACTCGGTCTTGAAGAGTTACCAGCCTATGTGGTAACTCCAAGCGAAAAACAACTAGGTGAAAAAATGGTAGCCTTCCTCAAAGAAAATCGTCTTTCCTTTGAAGCCATTCAAACCTTCTCAACACCACGTCGTTTGGCTGTTCGTGTGACTGGTCTTGCAGACAAACAGTCTGATTTGACAGAAGATTTCAAGGGACCAGCAAAGAAAATTGCCCTGGATAGTGATGGAAACTTCACCAAAGCAGCTCAAGGATTTGTCCGTGGGAAAGGCTTGACAGTTGAAGATATTGAATTCCGTGAAATCAAAGGTGAAGAATATGTCTATGTTACCAAGGAAGAAGTGGGGCAACCAGTTGAAGCCATTGTTCCAGGTGTAGTAGACGTCTTGAAGTCACTGACTTTCCCTGTCAGCATGCACTGGGCTAACAACACTTTTGAATACATCCGCCCTGTACACACTTTAACTGTTCTTTTAGATGAAGAAGAGTTTGACTTGGATTTTCTTGATATCAAGGGCGATCGTGTGAGTCGCGGTCATCGTTTCTTGGGACAAGAAACCAAGATTCAGTCAGCATTAAGCTACGAAGAAGACCTTCGTGAACAGTTTGTAATCGCGGATCCTCGTGAACGTGAGCAAATGATTGTTGACCAAATAAAAGCAATCGAAGCTGAGCATGGTGTACGTATCGAAATTGATGCTGATTTGCTCAATGAAGTCTTGAACTTGGTTGAATACCCAACTGCCTTTATGGGAAGTTTTGATGCCAAATACCTTGAAGTTCCAGAAGAAGTTTTGGTAACTTCGATGAAAGAACACCAACGTTACTTTGTTGTTCGTGATCAAGACGGTAAACTCCTACCAAACTTCATTTCAGTTCGTAACGGAAACGCAGAGCATTTGGAAAATGTCATCAAAGGAAATGAAAAAGTCTTGGTAGCCCGCTTGGAAGACGGTGAATTCTTCTGGCGTGAAGACCAAAAATTGGTCATTTCTGACCTAGTCGAAAAATTGAACCATGTGACCTTCCACGAAAAGATTGGTTCTCTTCGTGAACACATGATTCGTACGGGGCAGATTGCCATTCTCTTGGCAGAAAAAGCTGGTTTGTCAGTGGATGAAACAGTTGACCTAGCTCGTGCAGCAGCTATTTACAAGTTTGACTTGTTGACGGGTATGGTTGGTGAGTTTGATGAACTCCAAGGAATTATGGGTGAGAAATATGCTCTTCTTGCTGGAGAAACTCCAGCGGTGGCAGCTGCTATTCGTGAACACTACATGCCTACATCAGCCGAAGGCGAACTTCCAGAGAGTAAGGTGGGAGCCATTCTAGCCATTGCTGACAAATTGGATACAATTTTGAGTTTCTTCTCAGTAGGTTTGATTCCATCAGGTTCTAACGACCCTTATGCCCTTCGTCGTGCGACGCAAGGTGTGGTTCGTATCTTGGATGCTTTTGGTTGGCACATTGCTATGGATGAGCTGATTGATAGCCTTTATGCCCTGAAATTCGACAGTTTGACTTATGAAAATAAAGCAGAGGTTATGGACTTTATCAAGGCTCGTGTTGATAAGATGATGGGTTCAACTCCAAAAGACATTAAGGAAGCAGTTCTCGCAGGTTCAAACTTTATTGTGGCAGATATGCTAGAAGCAGCAAGTGCTCTTGTCGAAGCAAGCAAGAAAGAAGATTTCAAATCGTCTGTCGAATCCCTATCACGTGCTTTCAACTTGGCTAAGAAGGCAGAAGGTTCTGACACGGTCGATCCTGCTCTCTTTGAGAATGAAGAAGAGAAAGCCTTGGCGGAAGCAGTAGAATCACTCGTTTTGTCAGGGACTGCAAATCAACAATTAGAGCAACTCTTTGCGCTTAGCCCAGTTATTGATGCTTTCTTTGAAAATACTATGGTAATGGCTGAAGACCAGGCTGTCCGACAAAATCGCTTGGCTATCTTGTCGCAATTAACCAAGAAAGCAGCTAAGCTCGCACGTTTTAACCAAATCAATACTAAATAAACTCAGTCAAACGGACTGTATCTTATCACAAAGGAGAAGAAATGGATCCGAAAAAAATCGCTCGTATCAACGAGCTTGCCAAAAAGAAAAAAACAGAAGGCTTAACTTCTGCTGAAAAAGTGGAACAAGCTAAACTTCGTGAGGAGTACATCGAAGGTTATCGTCGTTCTGTTCGTCACCACATCGAGGGAATCAAAATTGTGGACGAGGAAGGCAATGACGTCACACCAGAAAAACTACGTCAGGTACAACGTGAAAAAGGTTTGCACGGCCGTAGTATAGATGATCCTAACTCATAAAATGAAAGGGGGTGTAGATGATTTACATTCCCCTTTTCTGTTGTAATAAAAAAGAAGGAGCCAAATGGCTCCTTTTGGGTTTCTTAGTTGCTTGCACCAGAAGTAGCGTCTGCGTCACCACCGTGGCCTCCAGCATCCCCTGAATCAGAAGCGCCAGAAGTAGCATCGGCGTCTCCATGACCTCCGGCAGTAGGGGCAAATGGTCCGCTACCACCTACCAAACGTTGACCAGTCTCTTTTAGGTACCAGTCAAGCCATGGTTGGAAGTTAAAGACGATTTCATTGATTCCAGCGTATGATCCATCAGGATAGTACATTGCTTGGTAGTTGTGGGTGTTGATGACACCTGCAGGAGAACCTGGAACAATCGTACGAACGTATTCTTGGTTTCCGTTGCGAAGTGTTCCGATAACCCACTCTACGTTCTTCATACGTGCTGGTGGGAGGGATCCATGAACAGTCGACATACGGCTACCTGATTGAGGTGGTACACGTTTAGCGAACATGGTGTCTGGATCTTGGTGAGCGTTGTTGTAGTAGAGGAATTGGTTGTTGTCGTCAGCGTATGTCAATTCAAATGGCATAGCTTTCAAGAACATATCAATTTGGTTAACTGTCAGGATACCGTGGTCCAATTTGACATAGGTATCACCAGAAACAGCTCCAGTGATTGCTGCAACTTTTTCTACCCATTCTGGATCGTCAGGATCAACTTCTGTAATGGTTGTAGCAATTGGTTTTCCACAATCCAAGTCTTCTGGTTCGATTGGTTTTGGTTTTTTCAATTTCGAAACGACTCCTACGTATTTAACAAAGTTATCTAAGCAAGTTTCAAGGAATTTAACAGTTCCTTCGTTGGTGATGTTTCCATTGTTATCAAAAGCTTCTTTGGCTTTACCAAGAAGGAATTCGTTACCTGGAAGCGTGTAGGCATTAACACCTGGAGCATCAAGGATTTTACGAAGGTGAACTTGGGCACGTGATGTTCCTTGGTCATAGTATGATGCACCCACAATCATAACAGGTTTGTTTTCAAATGGATGAACTTCGTATGAAAGCCATTCGAGTACAGATTTAAGTGAAGCTGAGATAGTGTGGTTGTGCTCAGGAGTAGCGATAATAACACCATCAGCACGTGTAATCTTGTTATACAAGAAACGCAATTGGAAGCTTTCGTCCCATTTTTCGTCTTGGTTAAACATTGGAACTTCGTCGATTTCAAGGACTTCTAATTCAAATTTGAATTTGAAATTGCGACGAATAAATTCCAAGAGTTTGCGGTTATATGATTGATCGTAGTTTGATCCAACAAGTCCAACAAATTTCATTCTTTCGGTCTCCTATCTTACAAATTTTCCCAGTCAAATTCTTCAGCATCTTTGCGAAGCAATTCTTGTGCATTGCGCAATTTTTCAGTAATTTTCACAAAGATACGGAAGTCATCAAAGATGGCATCCAATTTCTTGATGACGTCAAGGTCAACCAAGTCGCCACTTGGGTTAAATGCTTGAAGAGAGTGTGAAAGCAAGAATTCATCTGGTAGAACATTTGCCTTGATTTCAGGAGCGTTCAAGATTTGACGAAGTTGCAATTGGGCACGAGATGAACCAAGTGTACCGTAAGAAGCACCAGTGATCATGATTGGTTTGTTCAAAAGTGGGTAGATACCGTAAGATAGCCAAGCAAGAGCGCTCATCAAAACTGCAGGGATAGAGTGGTCGTACTCAGGAGTACCGATAATCACACCATCAGCCTCTTCAATTTTAGCTGCAATTTCAAGAATTTCAGCGGGAAGAAGTTTATCTGCAGGTTTGTTGAAAACAGGGATATCCTTGATTTCAACGAGTTCAATTTCAGCTTTATCAGCAAAGTGTTTTTGCATGTATTGGAGCAATTGGCGGTTTGTAGAACGTTTAGAGTTCGTTCCAACAATGGCAATAAGTTTTAGCATGAGATTTCCTTTCTCTTTTTACATAATACAATTTTGAAGGCCTGAAGAACATGCAAGGCGTCCCTCTTTGTCGATGAGGATGGCTTCAATCCCATCTATACTTTCGACTTGCCAGAGGATAGAAGCGCTTCGTTCTCCGAAAAGGCGTGTTGTCCATATCTCACCATCAACGGATTTATCAGAGACAATCGTTAGGCTAGCAAGATCGGTTTCGACAGGAAATCCTGTCTTACTATCAAAGATATGGTGGTAGTCTTTTCCATCTACTGTCAGGTGGCGTTCATAGATACCTGAAGTGACAACGGATTTGTTAGAAGCAGGAATGGTTAGGAGATGATTGCCACGAGGATTTCGCGGATCTTGAATCCCAATCTGCCAGGCTTTCCCTTCTTTGGCTTGGTTATTCCCGATGGTGAGGATATTTCCTCCGAGGTTGATCAAGGCAGAGGTGACACCGTGTGTTTTCAAATACTGGGCAACCTTATCTGCACTATAGCCCTTGGCTAAACAACCTAAATCAAGCTTCATTCCTTTCTTCTCTAAAAAAATAGTAAAGTTAGTCGGATCCAACTTGATAAAATGCGGGTTAACTAGAGGCAAGACAGCTTCGATTTCGTTTAACTCTGGAAGTCGTGCATCTGCAAAGCCGATTCGCCAGGTTTGAATCAAGGGACCGATACTGATATTTAGATGGCTAGAGGGAGCTAGGCTGTGCTCTAGTCCAAGAGCAATCAGTTCAAATAGGTCAGGATGAACCTTAACAGGTGTGATTCCAGCCTGGTAGTTGATTTCCATCAGTTCGGATTCTTGACTATTGGCGTTGAAGCGGTATTCGAGCTCCTTAAGCAAGTCAAAAGCGCCCTGAAGCAGGATTTCTGCCCGCTCATCTACTAATGAAATCGTGATAGTTGTTCCCATTAGCCGTTCAGAACGTGAATGAAGAGGCAAGCTACCAGCTCCTTTCTTTTCATAGGAAATCATTCAATATAAGTTGGTTAAAGAAAAATTAAACCCCTTACATTTTATTTCCATGTAACTAGCATACCATAAAGTCAGCGTTTTCACAAATGGATTTTGACAAAAAGTCAAGAAATATGCTCAAAATTAGAATGAAAACGATAGAAAAATAAGGTTTGTTAATATTAAGTGTATTTTTTTCTGAAAAAAAGAGAATTCTGAGCAAATGTCTTGTAAACGCTAACAGTAAATGATATACTAGAAAAGTAAATCAAAAATTAAAGGTAGGAATTTTTCTATGAGTAAAATCGTTGTAGTTGGTGCTAACCACGCTGGTACAGCTTGTATTAATACGATGTTGGATAACTTTGGTCATGAGAACGAAATCGTAGTATTTGACCAAAACTCAAATATTTCATTCCTTGGTTGTGGAATGGCGCTTTGGATCGGGGAACAAATTGATGGCCCAGAAGGTCTCTTCTACTCTGATAAAGAAAAATTGGAAGCAAAAGGTGCTAAAATTTACATGAACTCACCAGTTCTTTCAATTGACTACGATAACAAAGTTGTGACTGCTGAAGTTGAAGGTAAAGAACACAAAGAGTCTTATGATAAATTAATCTTTGCAACTGGTTCAACTCCAATCTTGCCTCCAATCGAAGGTGTTGAAATCGTTAAGGGTAACCGAGAATTCAAAGCAACACTTGAAAATGTTCAATTTGTTAAGTTGTACCAAAATGCAGAAGAAGTCATCGAAAAACTTGCTGACAAGAGCAAACACCTTGAGCGCATTGCCGTTGTTGGTGGTGGTTACATCGGTGTTGAGCTGGCTGAAGCTTTCGAACGTCTTGGAAAAGAAGTGGTGCTTGTTGATATCGTAGACACTGTTTTGAACGGCTACTATGACAAAGACTTTACCCAAATGATGGCGAAAAACTTGGAAGACCATAACATCCGCTTGGCACTTGGTCAAACAGTTAAAGCCATCCAAGGTGATGGTAAAGTTGAACGCCTGGTAACAGACAAAGAAACATTTGATGTGGATATGGTGGTTCTTGCTGTTGGTTTCCGTCCAAACACAGCTCTTGCAGATGGTAAGATTGAACTTTTCCGCAACGGTGCCTTCCTTGTAGACAAGAAACAAGAAACATCTATCCCAGGTGTATACGCTGTTGGTGACTGTGCGACTGTTTATGACAATGCTCGTAAAGATACAAGCTACATCGCTCTTGCATCTAACGCTGTACGTACTGGTATCGTTGGTGCTTATAACGCTTGTGGACATGAATTGGAAGGAATCGGTGTGCAAGGATCAAACGGTATTTCAATCTATGGTCTTCACATGGTTTCAACTGGTTTGACTCTTGAAAAAGCAAAAGCAGCAGGTTACAATGCAACTGAAACTGGCTTTAACGATCTTCAAAAACCAGAATTTATGAAGCATGACAACCACGAAGTTGCCATCAAGATTGTTTTTGACAAAGACAGCCGCGAAATCCTTGGTGCACAAATGGTTTCACATGATGCTGCTATCAGTATGGGAATCCACATGTTCTCACTTGCTATCCAAGAGCATGTAACGATTGATAAATTGGCATTGACAGACCTATTCTTCTTGCCACATTTCAACAAACCATACAACTACATTACAATGGCTGCACTTACAGCTGAAAAATAACAATAGCTGAGCTATCTGGCCTTAAATTAAGGTCAGATAGTTTTTTATATTACTGTACCCAGACAATTATTGTTTTTCTATCTTGTACTTCATTCTAATCTGGCTTAAAATGAAATGGTAGCTACTAATACAAATGATGAGGATAAAGAAATGACTGAAAATCGTTATGAACTAAATAAAAACTTGGCACAGATGCTCAAAGGTGGGGTTATCATGGACGTTCAGAACCCTGAACAGGCTCGTATCGCAGAGGCTGCTGGTGCGGCAGCTGTTATGGCCTTGGAACGGATTCCAGCTGATATTCGTGCAGCTGGTGGGGTTTCCCGTATGAGCGACCCAAAGATGATTAAGGAAATCCAAGAAGCTGTCAGCATTCCAGTAATGGCCAAGGTCAGAATTGGGCATTTTGTTGAAGCTCAGATTTTAGAGGCTATTGAGATTGACTATATCGATGAGAGTGAAGTGCTTTCTCCAGCTGACGACCGTTTCCATGTGGACAAGAAAGAATTCCAAGTTCCTTTTGTCTGTGGTGCCAAGGATTTGGGTGAAGCCTTGCGTCGTATCGCTGAGGGAGCTTCCATGATTCGGACAAAAGGAGAACCAGGAACAGGAGATATCGTTCAAGCCGTTCGTCATATGCGTATGATGAATCAAGAAATTCGCCGTATTCAAAACCTACGTGAGGACGAGCTCTATGTGGCTGCTAAGGACTTGCAAGTCCCTATTGAATTGGTTCAATATGTCCACGAACATGGTAAGTTGCCAGTTGTAAACTTTGCAGCTGGAGGTGTTGCAACGCCAGCAGATGCGGCATTGATGATGCAACTGGGGGCAGAGGGCGTCTTTGTCGGTTCAGGTATTTTCAAGTCAGGAGACCCTGTTAAACGAGCAAGTGCCATTGTCAAAGCTGTAACCAACTACCAAAATCCTCAAATTTTGGCTCAAATCTCTGAAGACCTAGGGGAAGCCATGGTTGGTATCAATGAGAATGAAATCCAAATTCTTATGGCAGAGCGAGGAAAATAGATGAAAATCGGAATATTAGCCTTGCAAGGTGCCTTTGCAGAACATGCAAAAGTGCTAGAAAAGTTAGGTGTTGTTAGTGTCGAAATCAGAAATTTAGATGATTTTCAACAACATCAGAGTGACTTGTCCGGTTTGATATTACCTGGCGGTGAGTCTACAACCATGGGCAAGCTCTTGCGTGACCAACAGATGTTGATTCCCATCCGAGAAGCCATTCTATCTGGATTACCCGTTTTTGGGACCTGTGCAGGGTTGATTTTGCTGACTAAGGAAATCACTTCTCAGGAAGAAAGTCATCTAGCGACTATGGATATAGTAGTAGAGCGTAATGCTTATGGACGCCAACTAGGAAGTTTCTATACGGAGGCAGAATGTAAGGGAGTCGGTCAGATTCCCATGACCTTTATTCGAGGTCCGATTATTAGTGAAGTTGGTAAGGATGTTGATGTTCTGGCAGTAGTGAATAACCAAATCGTTGCTGCGCAAGAACAGAATATGCTGGTAACTTCTTTTCATCCAGAATTGACAGATGATGCTCGCTTGCACCAGTACTTTATCAATATGTGTAAAGAAAAAAGTTGAGAAAAGATTCTCAACTTTTTTACATGAAATAAACAATAGCGATATATTGGAGTGCGGACGCAGCTAGGATAAAGAGATGCCAGATCATGTGGAAATAAGGTTTTTTCTTAGCGTAAAATCCAGCTCCAACTGTATAACAGAGTCCACCAGTTACCATGAGGCTCCAGAAAATTGGAGTTGTTTGGCTGATAATGGCAGGAATGATAGCTAGAACTAACCAGCCCATGATCAAATAAAGGGCAAGGCTGAATTTTTCATTGACCTTTTTAGCAAAGATTTTATAGAGGATGCCGAAAATGGTCGTTCCCCACTGAATGGCAATAATCAGATAGCCAAACCAGTTATTCATCAAGGTCAATACGACTGGCGTATAAGAGCCTGCGATAGCCACATAAATCATAGAGTGGTCGATGATTCGCAAGACGTATTTGTGGGTCGAACCATAGGCCATAGAGTGGTAAATGGTTGACGAGAGAAACATGAGAAATAGACTGATAACAAAGATAGAAACCCCAAAAGATGATAAAAATCCATGTGCTTCATAACTATAGGTGGATGAAATAGGGAGTAGGATGAGCATGATAACGGCACCCACAGCATGGGTCACGCTATTAGCAATTTCCTCTCCAAAACTGAGCTTTTTACTGAGTTTTAGACTGGTATTCATTGGATTTCCTCCTCTTCTTTGATAAGGATTAAGTCTAGAGTTTGATGATAGAGTTTAACCGTTTGACAGCTAGTTTGGATAATCGGATTTTCTGGATCGATCCCATCGTTCATGTAGTCCACAAAAGCATCGTAGAGCTGGTCTGAGCTCGCTTGAGTTTGCAGAGTATTGAGGGTCTGAGCGATTTCTTGGATCGAAAAGACAGACTTGAGAGTAGTAATAGCAATCAAACGTGCAATCTGTTTGCGTTGGTATTTTTTCTTATCCGGCTTTGTCAGGTAACCATGTTTGACATAGTTATTGACCATGGATGCTGTTAGTCCCTTGTCTTTATCTGGAGAGATAGGGGCACAGACTTGATTGACATAAAGCAAAACCTGATCCAGATAGAGGTCAATATTTGGAATGTCTTCCCATTTTGGGTAGGAAAAGTTAGAATTCATTTCCAACTCCTTTTTATCTAGTTTTAATAACTAGATTATAAAATAATAAAAAAAAAAAGTCAAGTTTCAACTACTTGTAGAAAGCTTTAAATTATGCTATGATGAGAGAAACTAGTTAGAAATGAGGGGAAAAGATGGAGATTCGTTTAGCTTTTCCAAACGAAGTAGATGCGATTATGCAGGTGATGGAGGAAGCCAAGAAATGTTTAGCAGATGCCGGTAGTGACCAGTGGCAAAATGGCTATCCAAATGCCGAGGTTATTATCGATGATATTATTTCAGGTCAAGCTTATGTTGCCTTGGAAGAGGGAGAACTGCTAGCTTATGCTGCTGTGACCAAGAGCCCAGAGAAATCCTATGAAGCCATTTATGAAGGGAGTTGGCAGGGGGGAGAATCAGAATATCTGGTCTTTCACCGTATCGCTGTTGCAGCAGATGTCCAAGGACAAGGTGTTGCTCAGACTTTCCTAGAAGGCTTGATTGAAGGTTTTGATTATCTAGATTTTCGTTCAGATACGCATGCAGAAAACAAGGCTATGCAGCATATCTTTGAAAAGCTAGGCTTCCAACAGGTTGGTAAAGTTCCAGTTGATGGGGAACGTTTGGCCTATCAGAAATTAAAAAAATGAATCAGAATAAGTACGCAAAAATGCTCTATCTGTCGCCAATTGGAACCTTATCCTTAGTTGCTGACAAGCAATATCTGTATGGAATTTGGGTACAGGATCAAACTCATTTTGAGAGGGGAATCGCTGGAGATAGTATAGAAGTAGTTAAGAAACATCCTGTCCTAGACCAGGTTATTTCCTATTTAGATACCTATTTCGAAGGCAGTGTTCAGGATCTATCAGACTTACCTTTGGCTCCTATTGGAACAGATTTTGAAAAGCGAGTCTGGACTTATTTACAGGCTATTCCTTATGGTCAGACAGTAACTTATGGACAAATAGCTCAAGACTTGCAAGTGGCTTCTGCCCAAGCGATTGGTGGAGCAGTGGGGCGCAATCCTTGGTCCATACTAGTACCCTGTCATCGTGTGCTGGGGTCAGGCAATCGTCTGACAGGCTATGCATCTGGAGTCGAAAAGAAAGCCTGGCTCTTGCAACATGAAGGTGCAGCATTTCAAGAAAATAAAAAATAGAAAGAAAAGAAGATGTTAGAATTTATCGAATACCCAAAATGTTCAACTTGTAAGAAAGCAAAAAATGAACTAGACCAACTCGGTGTGAACTATAAAGCTGTCCACATCGTAGAAGAAACACCAAGTGAAGACGTGATTTTAAACTGGTTGGAAACTTCCGGTTTTGAAGTGAAACAATTTTTCAATACCAGCGGGATCAAATACCGCGAACTGGGCCTAAAAGATAAGGTGGGAAGTTTGTCAAAACAAGAAGCAGCCAAGCTTCTAGCGAGTGATGGTATGTTATTGAAACGTCCAATTTTGGTGGAGAATGGTGCTGTTAAACAAATCGGCTATAGAAAACCCTATGAGAACTTAGGTTTGAGATAGTTTTTATTTATCTCCTTGATAGGTAAAATATATAGCCTCCCTGTTTTAAAGTGTGATAAACTAGAAGATAGACAAAGTCTGAGTAGCCCGTAGCAAATAATTTGCTTGCGAGCAGAAGTATGATAGAATGAATCATTATCAGGAGAGGATGTTTTTATGACTGTTACAACATTTTTAGCATCAGATTGGTACCAAAGTTTGATGCAACTCATTCCGGATGGTAAACTCTTTAGTTTGCGTTCGGTCTTTGATGGAATTCCAAGGATTGTCCAACAACTGCCTACAACCTTGATGTTGACGCTTGGAGGTGCACTCTTTGGTTTGCTACTTGCCTTGATTTTTGCCATTGTTAAGATCAATCGTGTTAAAATTCTATATCCCTTGCAGGCCTTTTTCGTTAGCTTCTTAAAAGGTACTCCAATCCTAGTTCAACTTATGTTGACCTACTACGGAATTCCTTTGGCACTGAAAGCTATCAACCAACAATGGGGGACTGGTTTCAATATCAATGCGATTCCAGCAGCGCTTTTTGCGATTGTGGCCTTTGCTTTTAATGAGGCGGCTTATGCAAGTGAAACGATTCGTGCAGCCATCCTTTCTGTTAATCCAGGTGAAATTGAGGCGGCACGTAGTTTGGGTATGACTCGTGCGCAAGTTTACCGTCGCGTGATTATTCCAAATGCGGCGGTGGTAGCGACGCCGACTTTGATTAACTCCCTTATCGGTTTGACCAAGGGAACATCTCTAGCCTTTAGTGCGGGTGTTGTGGAAGTCTTTGCCCAAGCTCAGATTTTGGGTGGAGCCGATTATCGCTATTTTGAACGCTTCATCTCTGTTGCCCTTGTTTATTGGGTAGTCAATATTGGAATTGAAAGCCTCGGTCGTTTCATCGAGAGAAAAATGGCTATCTCAGCACCTGATACAGTGTCTACAGATGTGAAAGGAGACCTTCGTTAATGATTAAGATTTCGAATTTAAGCAAATCCTTTTCAGGACAAACTGTCTTGGATCATCTGGACTTGGATATCCAAAAAGGGGAGGTAGTGGCCTTGATTGGTTCATCTGGAGCTGGGAAATCAACCTTTCTTCGTAGTTTGAACTATCTTGAAACTCCAGATAGTGGAACGATTCAGATTGACAATTTTAAAGTTGATTTTTCTCAGATTAGCCAAGAAGAAATCCTAACCCTTCGTCGCAAGTTGTCTATGGTTTTCCAACAGTTTAATTTGTTTGAACGCCGAACAGCTCTTGACAATGTCAAGGAAGGTTTGGTTGTTGTTAAAAAATTATCCGACGAGGAAGCAACAAAAATCGCCAAGGAAGAGTTGGCTAAGGTTGGGCTTTCTGATCGTGAAAACCATTACCCTCGCCACTTATCAGGTGGACAAAAGCAACGGGTTGCCCTCGCGCGTGCGCTTGCTATGAAACCAGATGTCTTGCTCTTGGACGAACCCACTTCAGCTCTAGACCCAGAATTGGTCGGTGAGGTAGAAAAATCTATTGCAGATGCTGCCAAGTCAGGTCAGACCATGATTTTGGTCAGTCACGATATGTCTTTTGTAACCCAAGTGGCAGATAAGGTTTTATTCCTAGATAAAGGGAAAATCATCGAGTCTGGCACACCGGATGAAATCATCAATCATCCAAAAGAAGAACGGACAAAAGAATTCTTCGCTAGTTACAAACGGACTTATATTTGATATAATAGAAAAAGGAAAACTCAGTTAGTTGGACTAGCTGAGTTTACTCTTTAAAAAAGATAGAAACGAGAGAGATCATGCTGCTGCAACTGTTTTCTTTATATTTCGAGAGTTTGATCTTAACGACCATCCTTGTCGTGATTTTTCTGGGGATTTGGATTGGATTGAGAGCCATGTCTGGTGTGGACAAGACAGCCAAGGCTCGTCAAGCTCATCTCTATGATATGATTATGATTGGAGTTTTGGTCGTTCCGGTGTTATCCTTTGCCGTCATGAGTTTGCTCTTGGTTTTCAAGGCATAATCCTTGCGTGACTAGCAAGAATAAGTTAGAATAAAGATAGTTACAACAAGAAAGAAGGAATCGAAATGTACGATACGATTATTGTCGGTGCTGGACCTGCGGGAATGACCGCTGCCTTATATGCTGCTCGAAGCAATCTGAAAGTAGGCTTGATTGAAGGTGGTCTGCCAGGCGGGCAAATGAATAACACATCTGATATCGAAAACTATCCAGGTTATGCCAATATCAGTGGACCTGAATTGGCTGAAAAGATGTTTGAACCACTTGAAAACCTTGGAGTAGAGCATCTTTATGGCTATGTTGAAAATATTGAAGACAAGGGTGACTATAAGAAGGTAATCACTGATGATCAAGTTTACGAAACCCGTACTGTCATCGTGGCAACTGGGTCAAAACACCGTCTTTTGGGAGTTCCCGGAGAAGAAGAACTGAACAGTCGTGGTGTTTCTTACTGTGCAGTCTGTGATGGAGCTTTCTTCCGTGACCAAGACTTGCTCGTAGTCGGTGGTGGAGATTCAGCGGTAGAAGAAGCCCTCTTCTTGACTCGCTTTGCCAAGACTGTTACCATTGTTCACCGTCGCGACCAACTTCGTGCCCAAAAGGTGTTGCAAGACCGTGCCTTTGCTAATGAGAAAGTCAACTTTATCTGGGACTCTGTCGTCAAGGAAATCAAAGGTGAAAACCGAGTAGAATCTGTCGTATTTGAAAATGTAAAAACAGGTCAAATAACAGAGCAAGCCTTTGGTGGTGTCTTTATCTATGTTGGTTTGGATCCCGTTAGCGATTTTGTCAAAGATTTGAATATTCAAGATCAGGCTGGCTGGATTGTGACAGATAACCACATGAAAACTGCCGTTGACGGTATCTTTGCGGTTGGAGATGTTCGCCAGAAAGACCTTCGCCAAGTAACAACAGCAGTTGGAGATGGGGCTATCGCTGGTCAAGAAGCTTACAAATTTATTACAGAACATAGTTAATACACTTCGAAAATCTCTTCAAACCACGTCAGCTTCGCCTTGCCGTAGGTATGGGTACTGACTTCGTCAGTTCTATCCACAACCTCAAAGCAGTGCTTTGAGCTGTCTTAAGCTAGCTTCCTAGTTTGCTCTTTGATTTTCATTGAGTATAATCATAAAAAAGTTTCCAATCAGATGACTGGAAACTTTTTTTATAGTCTATTTCGGAAAACTTCGTACATGAGAATGGCTGCAGCAACACTGGCATTGAGGCTTTGAACATGTCCATTCATGGGAATGGTAATCATCTCATCAACCTGTTTTTTGATGTTGCTAGAGATGCCTTTTCCTTCATTTCCGATGATGAGGGCGATTTTTCCTTTTGTATTCCACTTGTGGCAAGGAGTACCGTTCATATCCGTTCCAAAGGTCCAGAAGCCTTCATCCTTGAGTTTGTCTAGAGTTTGACTGAGGTTGGTCACTCGCGCAATCGGTACATGCTCAATAGCACCTGTGGCCGTTTTGGCAACGACAGGAGTCACTCCGACGGCACGGTGCTTGGGAATGATGACACCTGAAACATTGGTCGCATCAGCAGTCCTTAAGATAGAACCTAAGTTGTGAGGGTCAGTTAGACCATCCAGAATCAATAGAAGTGGATTTTCTTCTTGGCGTGTTTTTGCAAGGATGTGATCCAGCTCGCTATAGGCAAATTCAGAGACTCTTAGGACAAAGCCTTGGTGAACAGCGCCTTCGGTCATCTCAGATAGGGATTTTTTTGAGGTCCAAGAGATGGAGACTTTTTTCTCAGCAGCCAGTTCCTTGACTCTCTCAACATTCTTTCCCCTTAGATCTTCTTGGAGGTAGAGTTTGTTTCCTGTATTTTCAAGGAGGGCTTCAGTAACGGCATGGACGCCATAGACAATATCATTTGTTTTCATGCCTCTATTATAACACAAAACCCCGTCTTGCAACGGGATTTTCTTTATTCAAGAATCAGTAAACCATCTTTAACTGCAAATGGGTCTTTTTCATTGATACGATCGTAGAACATGATTCCGTTGATGTGATCAATTTCATGTTGGACAACGATGGAGTTGTATCCTTTAAGCTTGATGCGGTGTTTTTCGCCGTCCTTGTCAAAGTAGTCAACAGTGACGCGGGCATGACGAACAACATAGCCTGGAACTACACGGTCGACAGATAGGCACCCTTCTCCTTCACCGAGGGCGGCGTCCTGAACAGAGTGAGAGACGATTTTTGGATTGTACATAACAGCTTGCAGGTCGTAGGCTTCCTGAGGAGTTTCACCTTCTTCCACAATATTTGGCACTAAAACAGCGATAATGCGTTTTGAGATATCTAACTGAGGAGCAGCCAATCCAACACCACCACGCAAGCCCATTTTCTCAGCCATAACAGGATCCTGAGAATTTTTGAGGAATTGCATCATCTTTTCTCCAAGGATGATTTCCTGGTCAGACAGTGGGAAAGTGACCTCCTCAGCAACCGCGCGTAAAGTTGGGTTCCCCTCACGGATAATATCGTTCATATTAATTAAATGAGCAGCTTTTGTAATACGTTCTATAGCAGACATTTTCTCTCCTTTCATTACCTCTACATGATAACACAAAATAGGCGAGAAAGAAAGTCACAGAAGTTCCTAAAAAATAATATAATAAACGGTATTCCTCTTTTGTCTGTGGTATAATAAAAGAAAAGACTTGCAGTAAAAGCAAGGGGGGAATAAAGATGGAAAAGCGACAAGATAGACGGTCTCATGGTCCTATTTTTGGATTGTTGAAGAGTAGTATTGGTTTCTTTAGGAATTATAAATCTTGGACAAATGCCCAGTTTATTACGGTGCTGTTGCTTGCAGTTTCCTTGGCTATGGGGCTGAACTTGTTGACCCAAGCAGTACAAGGGAACAAGGGAACAAGTCCGAGTGGTCAAACAGTTGATTCTGCTCAAACGTCTGGTCAGTCTAAGGAAAATCAGTCTGTCGAAACGATAGCTCGTATCATGGCAAATGGTGACCTTCTCTACCATATTCCTATCTACCGAACAGCTCTGAAAGAAGATGGTAGCTACGATTTCCACGAAAATTTTGAATATGTGAAACCATGGCTCAAGCAAGCGGATTTAGTGCTTGGTGATTTTGAAGGAACGGTGAACAAGGACCACTACTTGGCAGGTTACCCTCTCTTTAATGCACCTGGAGAAGTCATGGATGCTATCAAGGATGCAGGCTATCAAGTTCTAGACTTGGCTCATAATCATATTTTGGATTCTCAAATTGAGGGAGTGGTTTCGACAGCAGAAGCTATTGAAAAAGCAGGAATGACACCCATAGGAGTCTACACACATGAATCCCGAGACCAAGCTCCACTAGTTATCAAGGAAGTCAATGGTATCAAAGTAGCTCTCCTAGCCTATTCCTATGGCTTTAATGGCATTGAGCAGTATATCTCTCAAGAGGATTATAATCGCTATCTTTCTGACCTGAATGAAGATAAGATGAAGGCAGAAATTGAACGAGCTGAGCAAGAAGCGGATATTACTGTCATCATGCCTCAGATGGGAATTGAGTACCAATTAGAACCAACGGAAGAACAGAAAACACTGTACCATAAGATGATTAACTGGGGAGCTGATATTATTTTTGGAGGGCATCCTCACGTCGTTGAACCTGCTGAAACGGTTGAAAAGGATGGTGACAAAAAATTGATCATCTATTCCATGGGAAATTTCCTCTCAAATCAACGCATTGAAACCATGCAAGATGAGGAAAATGCCAAGTGGACGGAGCGAGGTGTTCTCATGGATGTGACCATTAAGAAAAAAGATGGCAAGACAAGGATTGAAACTGCCAAAGCGCATCCTACTTGGGTCAATCGGACACCTAAAGGGACTTACTCTCCAGAAGGCTATCCGCTCTTCCTCTATCAGACCTATATCCTAGAGGACTTCATTGAGGGGGGCAGTCATCGTGATCAGTTGGACGAAGCGACCAAGGAACGAATTGACACGGCCTATAAAGAAATGAATGAACATGTAGGGTTGAAGTGGTAGGTGCTCACCCTAAAGGAGATATAATGACGATTAAATTGATTGCAACAGACATGGATGGAACCTTGCTAGACCCGAGAGGGCAGCTAGATCTGCCCCGCTTGGAGAAGATTTTAGATCAGTTGGATCAAAGGGATATTCGTTTTGTCATTGCGACGGGGAATGAAGTTCACCGTATGAGGCAATTACTAGAACACTTGGCGAGTAGAGTAGTTCTAGTAGTTGCCAATGGGGCGCGTATTTTTGAACATGATACATTACTTCAGGCTCAGACCTGGGATGATGCTATGGTTGACAAGGCTCTCCTTCATTTTAAAGGGAGGGAGTGCCGAGATCAATTTGTTGTCACTAGTATGAATGGGAGTTTTGTCAAGAAAGGAACTGTTTTTACAGACCTAGAAAAATTTATGACACCAGAGATGATTGAAAAGTTCTATCAACGAATGAATTTTGTGGAAGACTTGCAAGCTGACCTCTTCGGTGGAGTGTTAAAGATGAGCATGGTTGTTGGTGAAGAACGTTCTAGTTCAGTTTTGCAGGAAATCAATGACCTCTTTGATGCTCGTGTAAGGGCTGTTTCTAGCGGTTATGGCTGTATCGATATCCTGCAGGCTGGGGTTCACAAGGCTTGGGGATTGGAAGAATTACTCAAGCGCTGGGATTTGACATCAGAACAAATTATGGCTTTTGGTGATAGCGAAAATGATGTTGAGATGTTGGAGCTGGCTGGAATTGCCTATGCTATGGAAAATGCTGATGATGAGGCCAAGGCAGTTGCAACTGCCCTAGCTCCAGCTAACAGCCAGGCGGGCGTTTATCAAGTTCTAGAGAATTGGTTAGAGAAAGAGGGATAGGGTGGCAGTACAGTTATTAGAGAATTGGCTCTTAAAGGAGCAGGAAAAAATTCAAACCAAGTATCGTGAATTGAATCAAGTATCTGTTCTAGAGCCAGATATCATCTTTATTGGTGATTCGATAGTGGAATATTACCCTCTTCAAGAGTTGTTGGGAGCTGCCAAGACGATTGTTAATCGTGGCATCCGAGGCTACCAGACGGGACTTTTATTAGGGGATTTGGATGCCCATCTTTATGGTGATGCTGTGGATCAAATTGTTCTCCTAATAGGAACAAATGATATTGGAAAAGATATTCCCATGAATGAAGCCTTGGATAATCTTGAGCGTGTGATCCAATCGATTGCCCGAGAATATCCGCTGTCACAAATAAAGCTCCTTTCCATTTTGCCAGTCAATGAGGGAGAGAGATACAAGCAGACTGTTTATATCCGAACCAATGAAAAGATTAGAGAATGGAATCAAGCCTATGAGGCTCTAGCATCCGCCTATATGCAAGTAGATTTTGTGTCGATTTATGATAGTTTGACAGATTCAGAAGGGCAACTTCAATCAGCCTATACAACGGATGGTCTCCATCTAAGTGTAGCCGGTTATCAAGCCTTATCAGAAGCCTTAAAAGGGTGCCTTTTCTAAAGAAACGGCTTGATTTTGCATTTTTTTTGAAGATAGGTTATAATAGTTCTAACATTCTGGGGTCGTTACGGATTCGCAGGCATTATGAGGCATATTTTGCAACCCGTGTGGCTACGTAAACGCTCAGTTAAATATAACTGCAAAAAATAACACTTCTTACGCTCTAGCTGCCTAAAAACCAGCAGGCGTGACCTGATTTGGATTGCTCGTGTTCAATGACAGGTCTTATGATTAGCGAGATACGATCAAGCCTTGTCTAGTGGTTTGATAAGAGATTAATAGACTCGCAGTTCCTAGGCTTGAGTTATGTGTCGAGGGACTGTTAAAACAATACATAACCTATGGTTGTAGACAAATATGTTGGCAGGTGTTTGGACGTGGGTTCGACTCCCACCGGCTCCATTATGAACAGGTATACAGTAGATTTTTTCCAAATTATATCCTTTGTTGTATCCTTCGTTGTATCCTATTTATTCTAGTGTGTTAGTGGAGAATTACTCAAGAGGCTGAAGAGGACGGTTTGCTAAATCGTTAGGTCGGGTAA
>NZ_AJQY01000014.1:0-32594 GCF_000296875.1 Streptococcus sp. GMD1S
CAAACTAGGAAGCTAGCCGCAGGCTGTACTTGAGTACGGCAAGGCGACGCTGACGTGGTTTGAATTTGATTTTCGAAGAGTATTAGGACCTAGTTGAACTAGGAACCGACAGTATCTTATATAGAATAGGAGAAGGAGATGAGTTCAGGTAAAATTGCTCAGGTTATCGGACCCGTTGTAGACGTCTTGTTTGCAGCAGGGGAAACACTTCCTGAGATTAATAATGCACTTGTCGTCTACAAAAATGACGAAAGAAAAACAAAAATCGTCCTTGAAGTAGCCTTAGAGTTGGGTGATGGTATGGTCCGTACGATCGCCATGGAATCAACAGATGGTTTGACTCGTGGAATGGAAGTTTTGGACACAGGCCGTCCAATCTCCGTTCCAGTAGGTAAAGAAACTTTGGGACGTGTCTTCAACGTTTTGGGAGATACCATTGACTTGGATGCTCCTTTCGCTGAGGACGCTGAGCGTCAGCCAATTCATAAGAAAGCTCCAACTTTTGATGAATTGTCTACCTCATCTGAAATTTTGGAAACAGGGATTAAGGTTATCGACCTTCTTGCCCCATACCTTAAAGGCGGGAAAGTTGGACTTTTCGGTGGTGCCGGAGTTGGTAAAACTGTCTTGATCCAAGAATTGATTCACAACATTGCCCAAGAACATGGTGGTATTTCAGTATTTACCGGTGTTGGAGAACGTACTCGTGAAGGGAATGACCTTTACTGGGAAATGAAAGAATCAGGCGTTATAGAGAAAACAGCAATGGTATTTGGTCAGATGAATGAACCACCAGGAGCACGTATGCGTGTTGCCCTTACTGGTTTGACAATCGCCGAATACTTCCGTGATGTAGAAGGCCAAGATGTGCTTCTCTTTATCGACAATATCTTCCGTTTCACTCAAGCTGGTTCAGAAGTATCTGCCCTTTTGGGTCGTATGCCTTCAGCCGTTGGTTACCAACCAACACTTGCTACGGAAATGGGTCAATTGCAAGAGCGTATCACATCAACTAAGAAGGGTTCTGTAACCTCTATCCAGGCTATCTATGTGCCAGCGGATGACTATACTGACCCTGCGCCAGCCACAGCTTTTGCTCACTTGGATTCAACTACAAACTTGGAACGTAAGTTGGTACAGTTGGGTATCTACCCAGCCGTTGATCCGTTGGCTTCAAGCTCTCGTGCCTTGGCACCTGAGATTGTTGGTGAGGAGCACTACGCAGTAGCTGCTGAGGTTAAACGTGTCCTTCAACGTTACCATGAATTGCAAGATATCATTGCTATCCTTGGTATGGATGAACTTTCTGATGAAGAAAAGACCTTGGTTGCACGTGCCCGTCGTATCCAGTTCTTCTTGTCTCAAAACTTTAACGTTGCAGAACAATTTACTGGTCAACCTGGTTCTTATGTGCCAGTAGCGGAAACAGTTCGTGGCTTTAAGGAAATCCTTGAAGGAAAACATGACCAGTTACCAGAAGATGCCTTCCGTGGTGTCGGTTCAATCGAAGACGTCATTGCTAAGGCAGAGAAAATGGGATTTTAAGAGGTGATCTATGGCTCATTTAACTGTCCAGATCGTGACACCAGATGGCCTCGTCTATGATCACCATGCCAGCTTTGTATCGGTACGAACTCTGGATGGTGAGATGGGGATCTTGCCACGACATGAAAATATGATTGCGGTTTTAGCGGTTGATGAAGTGAAGGTAAAACGTATCGATGATGATACTCATGTGAACTGGATTGCAGTGAACGGAGGAATTATCGAGATTGCCAATGACATCATTACTATTGTAGCAGACTCAGCAGAACGTGCTCGTGATATCGATATCAGTCGTGCTGAACGTGCAAAACTTCGCGCTGAACGAGAAATCGAAGAAGCCCATGACAAGCATTTGATTGACCAAGAGCGTCGTGCAAAAATCGCATTGCAACGTGCTATCAACCGTATCAATGTCGGAAATAGACTATAAAAAAATGAACTTGAAACTCAAGTTCATTTTTTTTAATGTGGGAAGTTGATGCAGACTGCTTCAGGGACATGAAAGTCGTTAGAAAGTTCTGCAAGACGACCACTTTTAGGATTGCGTTTAAAGACGGTTGCGTTATCAGAATCTTGATGAACAGCAATGAGAAACTCTTGATCAGGAGTTAGGTCGAAATCACGTGGATTTTTACCATGACTTGGTACAATCTCTAATAATTCCAAGCTACCATCAGCGAGGATTGTATAGACTGCAATGGAATCATGACCTCGGTTAGATGCATAGAGGTATTTGCCATCTTTTGAAAGACGAATGGCAGCAGTAGCATTGAAGCCTTCGTATCCATCTGGTAAGGTTGAAATGACTTGCATGCGTTCAAATTCACCGACCCCATCATAAATCAAGACCTCGATAGTGCTATTAAGTTCGCAGATGAGATAGGCAATCTTATAGTGGTGGTGGAAAACGATGTGGCGAGCACCTGCTCCAGCTTGGCCGTGATAAGTGTGGAGCTTACTTAGTTTTCCTTCTGGACTAACATCGTAGGTCGTTACTTCATCTGTACCTAGATCACAGGTGACGAGATACTGGTCAGGTGTTAGATCTGTAAAGTGTACATGTGGAGAAGTTTGGTTTTCATGAGGGCCTTGTCCTCTATGCTGATCTAGATCCGTTTGGATGAGGCTACCATCCGTTTGGCGCTTATAAACTAGAACTTGGCCTTTGTGGTAGTTAGCTCCGTATACGAGACCACGTTTTTCATCCACTGCCACATAGCAATGGGGAGCGCCTTCTTCAACCACATGATTTAGCAAAGCGCCATCTGTCTTGTATGCAGCGATTCCACCTAAGCCATCCTGGCTTCCTACGGTGTATATGTGTTGCTGTTGGTCAAAGGCAAGGTAGGTCGGACTTGGTTCAGCAGCAAAGAGTTCAAGATCTGCAAGCTGGCCTGTTTCTGTATCAAAATCTGCCTTGTAAATCCCTTTAGATAAGCGACGAGTGTAAGTTCCAAAATAAACAGTTTCTTTCATGTCCATACCTCTTAATAATGATAAGTTCATTATACCACAAAATGGCAGTCATGAAGCATCAGATTCATCCATGTAAGCACTTTAAAAAAGAGTTATTTTAGTCTAAAAATGGTATAATGAGAGAATGACAGAAAGGATGTATTTATGGAACATAAAGAGAAACATTTTAGCCTATCTTGGTTTTTTAAGTGGTTTTTAGATAATAAAGCCATCACTGTATTTTTAGTAACCTTGTTACTGGGGCTAAACATTTTTATTCTAAGTAAGATTAGTTTTATCTTTTTACCGGTATTGGACTTTTTAGGGGTTGTCATGTTGCCAGTTATTTTATCTGGTTTACTTTATTACCTCCTCAATCCGATTGTGGACTGGATGGAGAAGCACAAGATCAATCGTGTTCTTGCCATTAGTATTGTTTTTGTCATTATCGGACTCTTTATCATTTGGGGATTGGCAGTCGCAATTCCTAATCTGCAACGTCAAGTCTTAAATTTTGCGAAGAATGTGCCGACATACCTGGAAGATGCTGATAAGGTGATCAATGACCTTGTAACCAAACGCTTGCCAGATGATTTTAGACCACAGTTGGAGCAGGTTCTTTCCAATGTTTCTAGTGAGGCGACCATGTGGGCCAGCAAAATCTCTTCTCAAGCTGTTAACTGGGTTAGCGCCTTTATCAGTAGCGTTTCCCAGGTCATTGTTGCGGTTATTATCGTACCCTTCATGCTCTTTTATCTTTTGAGAGATGGGAAAGGTCTACGAGACTATTTGACTAAGTTTATCCCAAACAAGTTAAAAGAACCTGTCGGACAAGTTTTGTCAGATGTTAATAAACAGTTGTCAAACTATGTTAGAGGGCAGGTTACAGTTGCTATTATCGTGGCAATTATGTTTATTATCTTCTTTAAGATTATTGGTCTCAGATATGCTGTGACTCTGGGGATCACGGCTGGTATCCTCAATCTAGTACCTTACCTGGGTAGTTTTCTTGCCATGTTGCCTGCTTTGGTTTTGGGCTTGATAGCAGGACCTGTGATGCTTTTGAAAGTGATTATTGTCTTTATTGTTGAACAAACGATTGAAGGTCGCTTCGTTTCTCCGCTTATTTTAGGTAGTCAGCTAAACATCCATCCAATCAATGTCCTATTTGTTCTCCTAACTTCAGGTTCTATGTTTGGTATTTGGGGAGTCTTGCTGGGAATTCCTGTCTATGCTTCTGCCAAGGTCGTTATCTCAGCTATCTTTAACTGGTATAAAAAAGTCAGCGGTTTGTATGAAGAAGAAGGGGAGGAAATCAAGAGTGAACAATAGTCAACACATGCTCCAGGCTTTGGATGAACAGGATTTAATCAAAGCGGATCAGTATTTTCACAAAGCCCTCGAAACAGATTCAAGTGAAGTTCTTTACGAACTAGCAAGCTATCTAGAGGGAATTGGCTTTTATCCTCAAGCAAAAGAAATTTACCAAAAAATCGTTACAGAATTTCCAGAAGTGAATCTGAATTTAGCAAGTATTGCTAGTGAGGATGGCAATGTTGAGGAAGCCTTTGCTTACCTTGAGGAAATCACACCCGAAAGTGACTGGTACGTGTCGGCTTTGGCCTTGAAGGCTGACCTCTATCAGTTGGAAGGATTGACAGATGTAGCGCGTGAAAAGTTACTGGAAGCCCTAAACTACTCAGACGATCCCTTATTAGTTTTTGGTTTGGCTGAGTTGGATAGTGAGTTAGGAAATTATCAGGAAGCTATTCAGGGTTATGCTCAATTAGACAATCGCTCCATCTATGAGCAAACGGGTGTCTCAACCTATCAACGAATTGGCTACGCTTATGCCCAGTTAGGCAAGTTTGAAGCTGCAACTGAATTCTTAGAAAAAGCTTTAGAATTAGAATACGATGACCAAACTGCCTTTGAACTGGCTAGTCTTTACTTTGACCAAGAAGAGTATCAAAAATCTGTTCTTTACTTTAAGCAGATTGATACCATTTCACCTGACTTTGAAGGATATGAATATGGTTATAGTCAAGCTTTGCATAAGGAACATCAGGTGGAAGAGGCCCTTCGTATCGCTAAACAAGGTTTGGAGAAAAATCCATTTGAAACTCGGCTCTTACTGGCTGCTTCTCAGTTTTCGTATGAATTGCATGATCCTAGTAGTGCAGAGCAATTTCTCCTTACTGCCAAAGAAGATGCAGAGGATACAGAAGAAATTTTCCTTCGCCTTGCAACCATTTATATGGAACAAGAGCGGTACGAAGATATCATTGCTCTCCAAAGTCAAGAACCTGAAAACCTCCTGACCAAGTGGATGATTGCCCGTTCTTATCAGGAAATTGAGGATTTAGATAAGGCCTATGAGCTCTATCAGGAACTATCGCTTGATCTCAAGGATAATCCTGAATTTCTGGAGCAGTATACTTATCTCCTACGTGAATTGGGGTATTTTGAAGAAGCCAAAGTGCAAGCTGAAGCTTATTTAAAACTCGTTCCAGATGATGTTCAGATGCAAGAACTATTAGAGACACTTTAAGGATTTCTATTTTTTGTAAAATTTTATTAACAGAAACGAATGACTTTAAATGAATGATTTGAAAGACCTCAGAGGTCTTTTCTTTTTTACTAATATAATATAAATGTTAGAATTTCTTATAGCCAATTTAGATGAAGTTTTGAACGATGAAAGCCTGCTACACCCTATAAAATAAGAGTTTAAAGGTATGATTTGAACATCGAACTACTATGAAATACTTGACAAATTTATATAAGAATATATAATAATAAATAAGGGAATCTATCCCCAAAAATAAAGGAGGCAAATGTTGTGAAAAAGATTAATAAAAAACTTTCTCATGCATTCATGGCGCTATTGTTAGTAGCTTCAGTATTTATCCCAGTACTAAGAACTAGCAATGTGGTTAAAGCTGCTGAACTACCATCTAGTAGCTATACGCTAACGACAGTACCGACAATTAACAATAATAAGTTAGTTGACGGTGCAGAGTATGGTGAAGGGAAATTTTACCTTCAAACCACCTACAAATTCGACAACTCAACAACGTTGAAGAATGGTGACTTTATGGTTTATAAAGTTCCAAATGAATTCAAAATTGAAACAGATTCAACTACTGAAATCTTTGGTAACGATGGAGTCACTAAAGTTGCTGAGTTAACGACAAATAAGTCTGTAAATACAGCGACTGTAACGGTAACTAACGAAGATTATTTTTCTAACTTACCTGAAGAGAAACAAATTTCGGCCTTATTTACTGTTGTATGGGCTGATAATGTTGAACTCAATAAATCATATCCAATCGACATTCCTGGAGCAGGAGTATACAATTTGACTCGTATTGTTCCAGATGAGGATCCAACAGGATTTACTAAATGGGGAGTTCAAGATACGAACGATCCAAATTATATTAATTGGTATATTCGCGTAAACAAATATGCTAATCCTTATGAAGGCGTTTCGATTCAAGATACAATCCCTGAAGGGCAAGTATTAGCTAGTGAGATTACAGGTTACTACTTTACTGAATGGGGTAAGGATGAACATCATCCTCTTTTGAATCCAAGTCACATTGTTGTTCAAGATTCTAATCGCTTCACTATTACTCCAAATGGTAATGGTGATCTAATCAACCAAGGTTTGTATGTAGTTTATAAGACTCGTATCACAGCTCCAGTTGATAATACAACAAAGAAAGCTTTCAATAACGTTAAAATTACGACTTCGACTGAAAACTTTGATGTAGAAGGTTTTGCACCATTAACCACAACTGAAGGTATTAGTTCAGGTTCACGTTCTACAGAAGTTTCATTTGAGGTTTCTAAGCAGTTAAAAGGAAAAGACTTAGCTGCTGAAGAATTTAGCTTCCAACTACTTGATCCAAACGGATCAGTTGTGGAAACTGTTAAGAATGATAAAGATGGCAAAGTGAAATTTAAAGCCGTTAAATTCTCTACAGTGGGTACTTATAAGTATCAGATCAAAGAAGTTAATGATCAAAAACCAGGTTTTGCTTACGATGATAAGACTATTAACGCAGAAGTTACTGTAACAGATGTTTATGGTGAGAAGTTTGCAAGTGTTAAATATGACAATAAAGTTTTTGTAAATTCGTATTCTGCTAAATCTGCAACAACTTCAATTACTGCTAAAAAAGTCCTAAATGGTAAAACTCTTGAGGCAGATAAATATGAATTTGAATTGAAAGAAGGCGACAAACTTGTAGCTACAGCTAAGAATGCTGCAGACGGAACAGTTGCTTTCCCAGCGATTGAATACACTGCTGCAGGAATTCACACATACACGATCACTGAAAAAGCTGGTAATGAAACTGGTGTAACTTATGATAAAAATGCTTATACAGTAACAGTAAAAGTTGTAGACAATGGTCAAGGTCAACTTGTAGCAACAGTTACAGGTAATAATCCAACCATCATAAATACTTATGTTGCTGAGACTCCGGGTTCTTCAGATAACAAACCTAAACAACCAGAAGAAAATAAAGAACTACCAAATACTGGTACATCTGAAATGACTATCTTGCTTACTGTTGTAGGAGTAGTACTTGCATTTGGTTCCATTCTCTTATTCCGTTTCAAAAAAGTTAAATAATCTAGTTGAAAAATTTTGATGCCCTTGCTATGGCATCATCAAAGAGCCACTTGTATGGATAGTAGAAATGATACTATTCTTATAAAGTGGTTCTTTTTTATATCTCTAGAGGTATGAAGTGAATGAGAGTAAATAGAGTTCTATATCATTGAAATCTTTATAGATATTTGATAAAAATATTTTGATTATTGTTCTCTCAGAATTAGAAGTTAAACCTATATTCTCGTCTAGAATCCTTATAATTCTTCGAATTCTGTAAGATGATATTTCGCTCTGATTTCTTAGATAAAGGTGTATAGTTCAATAATTATAGAATTTTTTTACAAAAACCCTTGCTAAATTGTTTATTTATGCTATAATAGGAACAATAATTTTTAGGAGGTGCAGTATGTCTTATATGTTTGAGATATTACCAAGTTTATTGAACGGTGCAAGTATGACTCTTCAAGTCTTTGCTCTGGTCTTGATCTTTTCAATTCCTTTAGGTATTGTCGTTGCCTTTGCTTTACAAGTCCGCTGGAAACCCCTCCATTATCTGATTGACCTTTATATTTGGGTGATGCGAGGGACTCCCTTGCTCTTGCAATTAATCTTTATTTACTATGTTCTTCCTAGCATTGGGATACGTTTAGATCGTTTGCCTGCTGCTGTGATCGCTTTTGTATTGAACTATGCAGCCTACTTTGCTGAAATCTTTCGTGGTGGGATTGAAACCATTCCCAAAGGGCAGTATGAAGCTGCTAAGGTCTTGAAGTTTAGTCCTTTTGACACAGTGCGATATATCATTCTTCCTCAAGTTACAAAGATTGTCTTACCGAGCGTCTTTAATGAAATCATGAGTTTGGTCAAGGATACTTCTTTGGTTTATGCCCTTGGGATCTCAGATTTGATTTTAGCTAGTCGGACAGCAGCCAATCGAGATGCTAGTCTTGTTCCTATGTTTTTAGCTGGAGCGATTTATTTGATTATGATTGGTCTTGTAACCATTGTAGCGAAAAAACTTGAGAAGAAGTACAGTTATTACAGATAGGAGGATTGCTATGTTAGAATTACGAAACATTAACAAGGCCTTTGGTGGCAAACAAATCTTAACCAATTTCAGCCTATCAATTCCTGAAAAGCAAATCCTTGCAATCGTAGGTCCATCAGGAGGCGGAAAGACAACCCTATTACGTATGCTAGCTGGACTGGAAACCATCGATTCGGGGGAAATCTACTATAACGGCGAATCGCTAGCTATAGACGAACTAGAAAAGCGCAATCTTCTGGGATTTGTTTTCCAAGATTTTCAACTCTTTCCGCATTTGTCAGTTCTAGATAACTTAACCTTGTCGCCTATAAAAACAATGAGCATGGAGAAGGAAGTTGCTGAGAAGAAGGCGCGTGGTTTGTTAGAACAACTTGGGTTAGCTGGACATGCAGATGCCTTTCCATTCTCACTTTCAGGTGGGCAAAAACAACGGGTGGCCTTAGCACGTGCTATGATGATTAACCCAGAAATTATTGGATATGATGAGCCTACATCAGCCTTAGACCCAGAATTGCGATTAGAAGTAGAAAAACTTATCCTTCAAAATAAAGAGCGTGGGATGACTCAGATTGTTGTGACCCACGATCTTCAGTTTGCGGAAAACATTGCTGATCAGATCCTTAAGGTTGATCCAAAGTAGGACTAGGAGGTGCCTATGAAGAGAAAGAAAATTGCCCTTGTACTTGCTCTGTTCTTTAGCTTCTTCCTGACGGCTTGTACTCAAAAGGCAAGTGATCCAAATCAGGATAATTGGGCCAAATATCAAAAACAGGGAAGCATTACCATTGGCTTTGACAATACCTTTGTTCCCATGGGATTTGAGGAAAAGAATGGCCAGTATGCAGGCTTTGATATTGACCTGGCCCAAGCTGTTTCTGAAAAGCTAGGAATTCAGATTAAATTTCAACCCATCGACTGGGATATGAAAGAAACCGAGCTACAAAATGGTACCATTGATGCCATCTGGAATGGCTATACAGCTACAGATGAACGGAAAGAGAAGGTTGCTTTTACCATTCCTTACATGGAAAATCAACAAGTTTTGGTCTCTAAAAAGTCTCAAAATATCCACTCAATTCAGGATATGACTGACAAAGTTTTAGGGGCCCAGGCAGGATCTTCTGGCTATTTGAATTTTGAAGGACAACCCGAACTACTCAAGAATCGAGTGAAAGATCAGAAGGCCAATCAATACCAAAGTTTCAATGAAGCCTTGATTGATTTGAAAAATGATCGGATTGATGCCCTTGTGATTGACCGGGTATATGCCAATTATTATCTCCAGTCTGAAGGAATATTAAATGACTACAATGTCTTTTCAGCTGGATTTGAAAGTGAAGCATTTGCAGTGGGTGTTAGACCTGCTGATAAAACTTTGCTAGCTGCTCTGAATCAGGCTTTTATATCACTATACCAAGAAGGAAAATTCCAGGAAATCAGCCAGAAATGGTTTGGGGAAGATGTAGCCACCAGTCAAGTTAAAAATCAAGAATAAGAAAAGAGATTGAGTTTTTTCTCAGTCTCTTTTTGCATCGAAAAATCCTCTGGAAAGTACCAGAGGATAAGGGTTTATACTCAATGAAAATCAAAGAGCAAACTAGGAAGTTAGCCGCAGGCTGCTCAAAACACTGTTTTGAGGTTGTAGATAAGATTGACAAAGTCAGGAACATATATCTACGGCAAGGCAACGCTGACGTGGTTTGAAGAGATTTTCGAAGAGTATTATTTCATTGTTGGGAAGAGCAATACGTCACGGATAGTAGTTGTATCAGTGAGGAGCATGCAGAGACGGTCGATACCGATACCCAAACCACCTGTTGGTGGCATACCGTATTCAAGAGCTTCAATGTAGTCGTAATCGATACCTGTTGCTTCATCGTCACCAAGTTCTTTAGCTTTGGCTTGGGCTTCAAAGCGACTAAGTTGGTCGATTGGGTCGTTTAACTCAGTAAAGGCATTACCGTATTCCTTGGTCATAATGAAGAGTTCGAAACGGTCAGTAAAGCGTTCATCTTCAGGATTTTTCTTCGCGAGTGGAGATACTGCTACTGGATGTCCATAGACAAAGGTTGGTTGGATCAAGGTTTCTTCGACAAATTCTTCAAAGAATGCATTGATAATGTGACCAACTTCAGTGTAATGTTTTTCAACTGGAACTTTCTTCTCAGCAGCGATAGCTTTAGCTTCCTCGAAAGTCATGTCTTGCCAGAAGTCTACACCAGTAATTTCCTTGATAGCATCCACCATGTGAACACGTTTAAATGGTTCATTGATTTTGATTTCAGTTCCTTGGTAGTTAACAGGACCATCACCTTTAACTGATTTAGCAGCGTGTTGGATAATACCTTCAGTTAAGTCCATGATATCTTGGAAGTCTGCATAAGCTTGGTAAACTTCGATAGAAGTGAATTCAGGGTTATGAGTAGCATCCATTCCTTCGTTACGGAAGATACGGCCAATTTCATAAACACGTTCCATACCACCAACGATAAGGCGTTTCAAGTGAAGCTCTGTCGCGATACGAAGTACCATGTCAATGTTTTGGGCATTATGGTGAGTGATAAATGGACGAGCAGCAGCACCACCGGCTTCATTATGAAGAACAGGTGTTTCTACTTCAAGGAAACCTTTTTGATCAAGATAACGACGGATTTCAGAGATGATTTTTGAACGAGTAACAAAGCGTTCGAAGCTTTCACGGTTAGAAATCAAGTCCAAGTAACGTTTACGGTAAATTGTTTCAACGTCAGTCAAACCGTGGAATTTCTCAGGAAGCGGGCGAAGTGCTTTAGACAAGTGTGTGATGTGAGTTGCCTTGATAGAAAGTTCTCCCATATCTGTACGCATGACTTCACCTTCGACACCAAGGAAGTCACCTAGGTCAGCTTTTTTGAAGATTTCGTAGTTTTCTTCACCAACTTCATCTTTACGAACGTAGATTTGGATTTGACCTTCTCGGTCTTGAAGATGGGCAAAGCCAACTTTTCCTTTTCCACGTTTAGTTACTAAGCGTCCAGCGATAGTAGCAGTTTCGTTTAATTCATGTAATTGTTCTTTATCAAGTTCTGCAAATTTGTCTTTTAGTTCTTGAGAGTTAGCAGTACGTTCAAAACGTTTTCCGAAGGGATCAATTCCTTGTTCACGGAGCGCAGCCATTTTTTCACGGCGAACGATCTGCTGGTCATTTAGTTCTTCCATATGTTCTGTAGACATGGGTTCCTCCTAATTTTACTCAAAATTTGATACGATGAGTCATTTTTTGCGATACTCCCATTTTATCATAAATAGCAGAGAAATTCACGGATATTCTTTGAAAACTAAAAAGAACTTGACTATTAAGATCAAGTTCCATTATTTTTCTTGATAGGAAGTGTCATTCCATCTTTCCAGAGTGAAGGTTTCAAAATCATCGGTCTCTAAAACTGTCAGACTAGCATTGGCCAAGCCTCCTTCTTTGCGGAGGTGAGCCTCTTTATAGCCTAATAGAGTACGAAGGCTAGCAGTGAGATTTGCCCCATGACCAACGATCAGAATGTTTTCAGCCGGACTTCCTTTCAGAGATTTGATAAACTGAATGGTTCGGTGAGTCGTAGAGTAGAGAGATTCGGCTTCAAACATCCTCGTATCAAACCGAGCTAGATTAGAGCGAAAGGCCTTTATTTGTTCTGGGTAGATGGCATTAAGCGTAGCGATTTTTAATCCCTCTAGTTTGCCAAGTTGCCATTCACGTAGGTCAGGAATGCTCTTTAAAGGACAAGGGGCCTGGAGTTGACTTTGGATTATTTCAGCAGACTTAACTGCTCTGGGTAAGTCACTAGAATAAATCGTATCAAAAGGAATTTCCTTGAGATACTGCCCCAGTTGTTTTAAAACGTCAGTGGACTCTGGAAGAAGGGGAGAGTCACCGCTAGCACCTTGAAAACGTCCTTCAAGATTCCAGACAGTCCGACCATGACGGACAAAATAGAGTTTCATCAGTTGTTTTCCTCCAAGATATCAGCGAAGTCCGCTTTTACAAAGCTGGCTAAGTCTTGAGGTCGGATGATAATACTGTGCCCGACTTCTCCAGCAGAGACAATCATTTGGTCCAAATCCAAAGCAGTCTGATCAATAAAAATAGGATAATTGTGTTTTTGGCGAATGCCGATGGGGTTATTAGCCCCATGAATATAGCCTGTCGTTTTTTCCAGATCTTTTTGAGGAATCATGCTCACTTTTTTATTACCAGAAACCTTTGCTAGTTTTTTCTCAGCCAGGTGTTCTGTTATGGGAACGATTCCGATGATTGGCCCCGTTTTGTCTCCTAATAGTGCCAAGGTTTTAAAGATGTGAGTTCGATCATATTCCGAAGGAAGTTCTCCCTCAAGCGCATTGATTTGAATCCCTGTGTGCTCAATTCCTGCTTTGGTTAAGATTTGCTCGACAAGAGTTTTTTTTATCTTTACTTTTTTTGCCATTATTTATACTTATCCTCCAATTGACTCATCCAGATACCAAGCCAAATGCCAAGTGCAAAGAAGAAGGCGATGAGAACATAACTCACGATAGAAAGTCCAGTATATTGGATACTTTCAGCACTTCCAGCATTTGGAATCAAAATCAAGAGGGTGCTTGATAGCACAATTCCAATAATAAAGTGATAAACACGGGAGTGGTAGTTGTTCAAGGCATGGTCCATTAATTTTGAAAAAATGATGAGGGTTGCACCTGCACCAATTCCGATAGGAAGGAAAGTTCCAAATAAATCAAAGGTTTTAAAACCAGTTAGCATTGGAGCGTACAGCCCTAAAATCAAGAGTAGATTTGACGGACTTAAACCAGGCACCAAGACACCAAGCGCTAAAAGAGCACCCGCTAAGATGAAACTAGCGAAACTAGCACTGAGAGAACCAACAACAAAATTTAACGCGTAGAGCCCTAGGCCTGAAAGGATAAAGGTAGTCCAGAACCAGACTAGGTCGATCTTATCCCGATCAGATTCTCGAGTAGATTCTTTAAGGAGGCTAGGAACCGTACCGATGATAGCTCCAGCAAAACTCCATAAAACATAGACCTGGTAATTTTCTAGCAGATACTCGATTGGATAAGAAAACAAACCAATGCCTAGCAACATCCCGATTGCTACTGGGATAAAGTATAGGACATTCGCTTTAAAATCTTTAAAGGGGTGAGCCAGAAAGCTAATCATTCGCTCGTAAATTCCCAAAATAGCTGCTAAAACACCGCCAGAAATTCCAGGTAGGATAAATCCTAAGGCGATGACGATTCCTTTAATAACTCTTGCAATCCATGAAAACATCATAAAATCCTCAATTTCATAAAATTCTTTCTCTATTCTATCAATTATAACACAGACGAGAAGAAAATGAAAAAACAAGTGAAAAAGAGAGCAATTTTCACTTGTCTTATGGTCTTAAAAATAGTTTTCTGAAGGTTTCTTCTTTTTCCTTCAAGGTAGAAATGAGATTAATATCTAAATGATGTTCAAATCCAGCAATTCTTCCTTTTGAAGTATACTGATGGAGGTCATAGTCTAAATCAGTATTAGGCGTGGTTTCAAAGTAACCTGAATCCGTTCCATAAGATGGAATCCAGACAGCAGAGAACTTGTCTGTATTGATACTATGTTCTTGCATGAAATAAACACCGATGTAAATTCCGATATTTTTGGCGCCAAGCGCTTCTAGTTTAGCCCTAAAAGCTTCAACACCTTCGTTCATATCAGACATTGTTTTTTCTTCAACATCGAGCCAATAGTAACTAGGGTTGTATGGAGAAGCAGCATTGTAGAAAACCTCAGCAGCTTTTTCCATTTCTTCCTTACCAGTACCTGCTAGATAGGCATAAACAGCAACTGGAACATTCCGCTTTTGAAATTCTGAAATATGATTTTTATAGGCTTTATCGACACCATTGGCATAGGCGGCATTATTTGTTTCAGTATGCTGAGCCCCATTGTGGACACGAACAATAACACCAGAAATATTTTGAGATAAGGTATCGTAGTTGATTTCCTCAGGTATTTGCCAGCCAGAGACGTCAATAATAGGTTTGTCAAGATTATGCAAGGCCTGATTTTCAACCTGGACTGCATTGGGTTTTGACTTGACAGGATGGTCTTCATAAGTTGGTCTATTGAGGATCAAAATAGCTATAAATATAGTAAATAAAGTAAAAATAATAGCTGGATGAATCTTTTTTCTCATATTTAAATAGTTTAACGTAAATAGATAAAAAAATCAAAGAAAACATCGGAAAAAGTGAATATATGGGCGTCTTTTCCCTATTTCTCTGTTTGTTTACTCCTAAGAAACTAAATTATGGTATAATATAAGGGAATTTCTAGAGAAAAGAGAAGATTATGTCAAATTATGCCATTATTCTAGCAGCGGGTAAAGGTACTCGCATGAAATCAGATCTTCCAAAGGTACTTCACAAAGTAGCTGGAATTTCGATGTTGGAACATGTTTTTCGTAGTGTTGGTGCTATTCAACCTGAAAAAACAGTTACTGTAGTTGGTCACAAGGCAGAGCTAGTTGAGCAAGTATTAGCCGGTCAGACAGACTTTGTTACCCAATCAGAACAACTAGGAACTGGGCATGCTGTCATGATGGCAGAGCCTATTCTCCAAAATCGTACAGGCCACACCTTGGTTATCGCTGGAGATACTCCTCTGATCACAGGTGAAAGCTTGAAAAATCTCTTGGATTTCCATATCAATCACAAAAATGTGGCGACGATTTTAACAGCTGAAGCAGCTGATCCTTTTGGATATGGTCGTATCGTCCGCAATGATAATGCTGAAGTTCTTCGCATTGTGGAGCAGAAAGATGCTACAGACTTTGAAAAGCAAATTAAGGAAATCAATACAGGAACTTATGTATTTGACAATGAGCGTCTTTTTGAGGCTCTTAAAAACATCAACACCAACAATGCCCAAGGAGAGTACTATATTACTGACGTGATTGGTATTTTCCGTAATGCGGGTGAGAAGGTTGGGGCCTATACTCTCAAAGATTTTGATGAAAGTCTTGGCGTAAATGACCGTGTAGCTCTTGCGACTGCGGAAGCAGTGATGCGTCGCCGTATCAATCAAAAGCACATGGTTAATGGTGTTAGCTTTGTCAATCCTGAAGCAACTTACATCGACATTGATGTTGAGATTGCTCCCGAAGTCCAAATCGAAGCTAATGTTACCTTGAAAGGTCAAACGAAGATTGGTGCGGAGACTGTTTTGACAAACGGTACTTATGTAGTGGATAGCACTATCGGAGCTGGATCTGTGATTACCAACTCTATGATTGAGGAAAGTAGTGTTGCAGACGGCGTGACTGTTGGCCCTTATGCCCATATTCGTCCAGGTTCAAGTCTGGCTGCTCAAGTTCACATTGGAAATTTTGTTGAAGTAAAAGGATCTTCAATCGGTGAAAATACCAAGGCGGGTCATTTGACTTATATTGGAAACTGTGAAGTGGGTAGCAACGTTAATTTTGGTGCAGGAACTATTACAGTCAACTACGATGGCAAAAATAAATACAAAACTGTGATTGGCAATAATGTCTTTGTTGGCTCAAACTCAACTATTATTGCTCCTGTAGAACTTGGGGATAATTCTCTGATTGGAGCGGGTTCAACCATTACCAAGAATGTTCCTGCTGATGCCATTGCTATCGGCCGTGGACGTCAGGTCAACAAAGATGAATATGCGACTCGCCTCCCTCATCATCCCAAGAACCAGTAGGAGTTTGTCATGGAATTTGAAGAAAAAACGATTAGTCGGAAGGAAATCTATCAAGGTCCTATTTTCAAACTAGTACAAGATCAGGTGGAGCTACCAGAAGGAAAGGGGACTGCCCAACGTGACTTGATTTTTCACAATGGAGCTGTTTGTGTACTAGCTGTGACAGCCGAGGACAAAATCGTTCTCGTTAAGCAATACCGGAAGGCTATTGAGGCGGTTTCTTATGAGATTCCTGCTGGTAAACTCGAACTTGGTGAAAATGCTGATCCAATGGCAGCGGCCCTTCGTGAATTGGAAGAAGAGGTTGCCTACACAGCTAAGTTAGAACTGTTGTACGATTTCTATTCTGCGATTGGATTTTGTAATGAAAAACTAAAACTCTATCTTGCTAGTGATTTGGTCAAGGTGGAAAATCCTCGTCCACAAGATGATGATGAAACCTTGGAAGTCCTAGAAGTAAGTCTAGAGGAAGCCAAGAACCTGATCCAGTCAGGTCATATCTGTGATGCCAAGACCATTATGGCGATCCAGTACTGGGAACTACAAAAGAAATAGAGGAGAAACCCATGGGAAAACCTTTATTAACAGACGAAATGATTGAACGTGCCAATCGTGGTGAGAAAATTTCAGGACCACCTCTTCAAGATGATGAGGAAACAAAGATTCTACCAACATCTTCACAACATTTTGGTTATTCACGCTCTAGAGACCACGGTTTTAGTCAAGATACACTTACAATCGAAGTAGAACCAACAATTCATAAGAGTCGCCGCATTGAGAACACTAAGAGAAATGTTTTTAATTCGAAACTCAATCGCATCTTGTTTGCAGTCATCCTACTTTTGATTTTGTTAATTTTAGCGATGAAACTCTTGTAATTGAAAGGACTTGAAATGAAAATTGGAATCATTGCTGCCATGCCAGAAGAACTCGTATATTTGACTCAGAATTTGGATAAACCTCAAGAAGTCCAAGTCCTCGGAAATACTTACTACACTGGCTCTGTTGGCAATACAGAAGTCGTTCTAGTTCAGAGTGGGATTGGAAAGGTCATGTCGGCTATGAGTGTAGCTATTCTAGCTGACCATTTTCAGGTAGAAGCTATCATCAATACAGGATCAGCAGGTGCTCTTGCCGAAGGGATTGCTGTTGGTGATGTCGTGATTGCAGATAGACTAGCTTACCATGATGTGGATGTGACTGCTTTTGGCTATGTTTATGGTCAAATGGCTGGTCAACCTCTTTACTTTGAATCAGATAAGAAATTTATCGATAGGATTAAAGAAAACTTATCTCAGTTGGACCAAAACTGGCACCTAGGCTTGATTGCTACAGGAGACAGTTTTATAGCTGGAGATGATAAAATTGCTAGTATCAAAACCCACTTTCCGGATGTTTTAGCAGTTGAAATGGAAGGGGCAGCCATTGCACAAGCGGCTCAGGCTCTTGGTCTACCTTTCCTAGTCATTCGTGCCATGAGTGACAATGCCAATCACGAAGCCTCTATCTCTTTTGATGAATTTATTATCGAAGCTGGACGTCGTTCTGCCCAAGTCTTACTAGCCTTTTTAAAGGCTTTAGATTAAGCGGAAATTTGACAGTTTATCTAGCTTATGATAAGATTTAAATAAAGAAAAGCTAGAAAACGTTTCAGAGGATATTATGAGTATTGAAATGACCGTCAGTGAGATTGCAGAGGTCTTAGGACTATCTCGTCAAGCAATCAACAATCGTGTCAAAGAACTTCCAGAAGAGGACACGAAAAAAAATGACAAAGGTGTAACTGTAGTTACTCGAAGTGGCTTGATCAAGCTAGAAGAAATCTACAAAAAAACGATTTTTGAAGATGAACCAGTCAGTGATGATGTCAAACAACGTGAACTGATGGAAATCTTGGTCGATGAGAAAAACGCTGAAATTCTTCGCTTGTACGAGCAGCTCAAGGCCAAAGACCGCCAGTTATCAGAAAAAGATGAACAGATGCGAATCAAAGACCGACAGATTGCTGAAAAGGACAAACAGTTGGACCAACAGCAACAGTTAACTCTTCAAGCGATGAAGGATCAAGAAACCTTGAAACTCGAGTTGGACCAAGCAAAAGAAGAAGTCCAAGCAACCAAAAAAGGCTTTTTTGCTCGCCTTTTTGGAGGAAAATAAAGAAGCTGTTTGGGTTACTCACTAACCTAATGGCTTCTTTTATTATTTATAGTTTATTTTGGGTAGTAATTGAGGTAAATAATGGAAAAATTAAGAGACTATATCGCCTTTGATTTGGAATTCAATCAACACGAGGGGGTTACCCATTTAATTCAAGTATCAGCAGTCCGCTTTCAAGATGGACAAGAATGTGCTGCTTTTGACTCTTATGTTCATACTACAGCACCATTGAAGAGTTTTATCAATGGTTTGACTGGGATCACAGCTGAAACCTTGAAAGATGCGCCAAAAGTAGAACAAGTTTTAAAGGACTTTCAAGCATTTGTTGGCGACTTACCTATCGTTGGTTACAATGCAGCTAAGAGTGATTTACCTATTCTCTTGGAGCATGGTATTGATTATCGTGACCAGTATAAGGTCGACCTATATGATGAGGCTTTTGAACGCCGTAGTTCTGATTTACACGGCATAGCCAATCTTAAATTGCAAACTGTTGCAAATTTTTTAGGCTTTCATGGGAAGTCTCATAACAGTTTAGAGGATGCCCGCATGACGGCGCGTGTTTACGAAGCTTTTTTGGAATCAGATGAAGGAAAGCTATTAATAGAAGACCAGAGTAGTTTTTCTATGAATAATCCTTTTGGTGGCTTAGATTTATCCCAATTTTTAGACTAGGAGTGCCTATGAAACCTGAAAAACCTAAAAAGCTAGGTTTTAGGAAGATATACTATAACCTAGATAAGATTTTATTTCTATTTTTCTTGATATTTATGATGGTTGAGTTTGTCTGGCTACCATTAAATTCATGGATTGCTGGCATCCTTCTGAGACAAACCGGTTATTTGTTTATCTCCTACAATAACTTTTGGGCGATTATACAAGGCTCGCCTTTTATCAGTTTAGCCTTTCTCATCTTAATTGCAATCAATCTCCTGGTTGCCTATTTCCAGATTTGTCTTTTGTTTATAGGAGCTCGTCACCTTCTCTATCATGAAAAGAGAACTTTAATTGAGTACAGTAGAAAAGTATTTCACCAGAGCTTTCTATTCGTTAAGCGATTGAGCTTTTGTAAGATGGCCTTTGTCTTTTTTTACATTGCTATGCTTTTCCCGTTCATCCGAAAGATTTTAAAAATCTACTACCTCAACAAGATTATTATCCCTGATTTTATTGTGAATTATTGGGAAGGTAAACATTGGCTGGTAGGTCTGATGATCATAGCATCCGCTTGGATCTTTCTCTACATCTCTGTCCGATTTATGTTTGCCCTTCCTAAGATTCTCTTTGAAAGAAAGACCGTAAGAGAAGGTGTGAAATATAGTCTCCAAAAGACAAAGAAAAATGTCCTTTTCTTCTCTTGGCATCTCTTGCTCATTATCATTAAAACGTATCTTTTCTTCTTTGGTTTGTTAATTCCCTTGCTTTTTGCGCAAGCAGTGATGGATAATCTAACTCAAAAAGAATCCTTGATTCTCGGTGTAATTAATTTTGTCTTGATTAAAAATTTCCATTATATGACCCTTACTTATTTCCTAGTGAAGTTTGTTTCCTTCCTGACAGGAGAAGAACTAGAGATTATGCCAAGGCGAAAGAAAGATCATCTGATGAGATGGGGTGTCATGGGGTGTGCAAGCATCATCTTTGCCATAGAAGGCTACGTTTATCTGGAAACTCCAGATACCAATACACCTTTAGTGATTTCGCACAGAGGAGTAAGTAATAAAAACGGTGTTCAAAATACTGTGCAGTCTTTAGAAAAAACAGCTCAACTAAAACCAGATCTCATCGAAATGGATGTGCAGGAAACGAAAGACGGTCAGTTCGTGATGATGCACGATGCTAACCTCAAAAATTTAACAGGTATTAATGCTACACCGCAAGATTTGACTCTGGATGAATTAACAAATACAGATATTTACGAGAATGGTTATCAAACAAAGATTTCAAGCTTTGATGCCTATTTAGAGCGTGCAAATGCTTTAAACCAAAAATTGCTGATTGAGATTAAGACCAGTAAAAAAGATAGTCCGCAAATGATGGACCATTTCCTCGAAAAGTACGGAGCGACTATCAAGAAATATGGACACCAGATGCAATCGCTAGATTACCATGTGATTGATAAAGTGTTGACTTATGATTCTGAAATTCCAGTTTACTTTATTCTTCCCTATAACAGTATCTTCCCAAGAACCAAGGCAACTGGTTACACTATGGAGTACTCAACTTTGGACGAATACTTTGTCAATAAACTCTGGACAACTGATCAGAGACTCTATGTTTGGACCGTAAATGGTTCGGAGGCATTTGATAAAGCAGTTCGTCTCGGTGCAGATGGCATGATTACTGATGATCTTGAAATGGTCCAGTCACAAGTCACAATGGCTCAAGACGATCCGGAATATACGGAATTACTCTTAAAGAAAGCAATGGAATTCTTTGATTTCTAAGAAAAAAAAAAGAGAAACAGATGTTTCTCTTTTTTTGTGGATTAGAAAGGCAATTTTCCAGCGAAAGCACCGAGTTTCTTCTTAGTCGTTTCATCAATTTGCTCAAGAGCAGCGTTAATTGCTTGCGCGGTCATATCTGAAAGTGTTTCGAGATCTTCTGAATCTACAACTGCTGGGTTGAAGTCAATGTTGACAACTTTTTTGTCACCAGTTAAGGTCGCTTGGACAAGCTCTTGAGCAGATTTTCCAACAAATTCCATGGTAGCGAGTTCTGCTTGGCTTTGTTCCATTTGTTTTTGAAGTTTTTGTGCTTGGCGCATCATGTTTTGCATGTTCATCATGGCGGTTTACAGTTCCCTTTTTTCTATTATTTTTCTTTTTATTTTATCAATTTTAGGAGCAAAAGTCTATTATTTGTTTAATTCATTAGATATATGAACTTTTATAATGAGTCCCTTAAACAACTTTTAAGAAATTTACTATGCACACCTGGTATTCTTTGCGAAACAAATAAATTTCATTTAAGTTTTCTTTAAGGATTCTATTATATTCTAGAGAACTCTATGTTAACCGAACGTTAAGCAGAAAATATAGAGGATAACCTAATTTTATTTCTTAATTTGTTATAGTCTTTCCAGATTTAGTAACACATTGTTCACTTTTTACCTTTAATGGTGTGTTGATTAGACTAAATGACGCTCTGTCTTTTTTTCATGATGGAGACAGATTGTGATATAATAGATGGTAATGAGTTTTTTAGAATAAACTAAAGGAGAAAATATATGATCTATGCAGGAATCCTAGCCGGTGGAACTGGCACACGCATGGGAATCAGTAATTTACCAAAACAATTCTTGGAGTTAGGTGATAGACCTATTTTGATCCACACAATCGAAAAATTTGTTTTGGAACCAAGTATTGAAAAAATTGTAGTTGGAGTTCATGGAGATTGGGTGTCACACGCTGAGGACCTAGTTGATAAGTATCTTTCTCTCCACAAGGATCGCATCATCATTACCAAGGGTGGTGCTGATCGCAATACCAGTATCGAGAAGATTATAGAAGCTATTAATGCCTATCGTCCAATCACTCCAGAAGATATCGTGATTACCCACGACTCTGTTCGTCCCTTTATTACACTTCGCATGATTCAGGACAATATCAAACTGGCCCAAAATCATGATGCGGTTGACACAGTAGTAGAAGCAGTTGATACCATTGTTGAAAGTACTAATGGTCAGTTTATCACTGATATTCCAAATCGTGCTCACCTCTATCAAGGTCAAACACCTCAGACATTCCGCTGCAAGGATTTCATGGATTTGTATGGTTCCCTATCTGACCAAGAAAAGGAAATCCTGACGGATGCATGTAAGATTTTTGTTATCAAAGGGAAGGATGTTGCCCTAGCTAAAGGGGAATATTCAAATCTTAAAATCACAACTGTGACAGACTTGAAAATCGCGAAAAGCATGATTGAGAAAGACTAAGGCTATGATTAATCAAATTTATCAACTGACCAAACCAAAGTTTATCAATGTAAAATATCAAGAAGAAGACATTGATCAGGAGAATCATATCCTTATTCGTCCAAATTATATGGCGGTTTGTCATGCAGATCAACGTTACTATCAAGGGAAACGCGATCCAAAGATATTGGCTAAAAAGCTTCCTATGGCGATGATACACGAATCTTGTGGGACTGTTATTTCAGATCCAACTGGGACTTATGAAGTTGGTCAAAAGGTAGTTATGATTCCCAATCAACCGCCGACGCAGAGTGACAAGGAATTCTACGAGAACTACATGACAGGAACCTACTTCCTATCTAGTGGTCACGATGGTTTTATGCGAGAATTTGTCTCTCTTCCAAAAGACCGAGTCGTTTCTTATAATGATATCGAAGATACAGTTGCTGCCATTACCGAGTTTGTAAGTGTTGGTATGCATGCCATGGATCGTTTCTTAAATCTTGCTCATAGCAAGAGAGAGCGCATCGCTGTTATCGGAGATGGTAGTTTGGCCTTTGTGGTTGCAAATATTATCAATTATACCTTGCCAGAAGCAGAGATTATCGTGATTGGACGCCATTGGGAAAAACTGGAACTCTTCTCTTTTGCAAAAGAGTGCTATATTACTGATAATATCCCAGAGGATTTGACCTTTGATCATGGATTTGAGTGTTGCGGTGGTGATGGTACAGGACCAGCTATCAATGACCTGATTCGCTATATTCGTCCACAGGGAACGATTCTCATGATGGGAGTGAGTGAATACAAGGTTAATATCAATACACGAGATGCTTTGGAAAAAGGATTGTTATTAGTAGGATCATCTCGTTCAGGACGCGTTGATTTTGAGAAGGCCATTCAAATGATGGAAGTCAAAAAGTTTGCAAATCGTCTGAAGAATATCCTTTATGTTGAAGAGCCTGTGAGAGAAATCAAGGACATTCACCGTGTCTTTGCTACAGACCTGAATACTGCTTTTAAAACAGTATTTAAGTGGGAAGTGTAGAAGATGGAGGTTAATTGTGGAGAAACTCATCAAAGAAAAAATTTCTTCTTTACTATCTGATGAAGAGGAAGTACTCAGTGTTGAACAGTTGGGAGGCATGACCAACCAAAACTATTTGGTTAAAACAACCAACAAACAGTATATTGTGAAATTTTTTGGTAAAGGGACTGAAAAACTCATCAATCGTCAAAATGAAAAGTACAATCTTGAACTTTTAGAGGATTTAGATTTAGATGTCAAAAATTATCTCTTTGATATTGAGTCAGGGATTAAAGTAAATGAGTACATTGAATCAGCAGTAACTCTTGATTCAACATCAATCAAGTCCAAGTTTGAAAAGATTGCACCAATTTTACAAACCATCCATGCTTCAGGGAAAGAATTAAGAGGAGAGTTTGCTCCTTTTGAGGAAATCAGCAAATATGAATCCTTGATTGAGGGAGCTATCCCTTATGAAAACTATGAAGCTGTAAGAAAAGATGTATTTTCACTAGAAAAGAGATTGGCTGATTTGGGTGTTGATAGAAAGTCCTGTCACATCGATTTGGTTCCAGAAAACTTCATCGAGTCACCTCAAGGTCGCTTGTATTTGATTGACTGGGAATACTCTTCCATGAATGATCCAATGTGGGATTTGGCAGCACTTTTCTTAGAGTCTGAATTTACAAAGCAAGAGGAAGATGCTTTCCTTTCCTACTATGAAAGTGACAAAACGCCTGTATCACGTGAGAAGATTCGTATCTATAAAATCTTGCAAGATACTATCTGGAGTTTGTGGACAGTGTACAAAGAAGCTCAAGGAGCTGATTTTGGAGATTACGGTATCAACCGTTACCAAAGAGCTGTCGAGGGTTTGACTTATTATGGAGGTTAGGATGAAGAATAAAAATGGTGTTTCTTTTGGTCTGCTCTCTGGTATCTTCTGGGGATTAGGTCTAACGATTAGTGCTTATATCTTTTCAATTTTTACAAATCTCTCACCTTTTGTGGTGGCTGCTGCTCATGATTTCTTGAGTATCTTTATCTTGTTAGCTTTTCTTTTGGTAAAAGAAGGAAAAGTTCGCCTCTCTATTTTCTTAAATATTCGAAATGTGAGTGTTATAATCGGAGCTTTACTAGCAGGACCAATTGGTATGCAGGCCAATCTTTATGCGGTTAAATATATCGGTAGTTCACTAGCTTCATCTGTATCAGCTATCTATCCAGCAGTTTCAGTTTTTCTAGCCTTCTTCATTTTGAAACACAAGGTTTCAAAGAATACAGTATTTGGTGTTTTCTTGATTATTGCAGCTATCATTGCTCAAACCTATAAGGTTGAACAAGTTAACTCGTTTTACATTGGGATTCTTTGTGCCCTTATCTGTGCCATTGCCTGGGGGAGCGAAAGTGTTCTCAGCTCCTATGCTATGGAAAGTGATTTAAGTGAAATTGAAGCCTTGTTAATCCGACAAGTAACCTCATTCTTGTCCTATCTTGTGATTGTGCTCTTTTCACACCATTCATTTGCAGAAGTGGCAGATGGGCAGTTACTAGGCCTCTTGCTTGTCTTTGCGGCCTTTAACATGATTTCCTACTTAGCTTATTATATCGCCATTAATCGTTTGCAACCTGCGAAAGCGACAGGTTTGAATGTGAGCTATGTAGTTTGGACTGTCTTATTTGCAGTTGTTTTCTTGGGTGCACCGCTAGATATGCTGACAATCATCACTTCACTTATTGTTATGGCTGGTGTTTATATTATTATTAAAGAATAAAGGAGATTCGTGTGAAAGCGATTATTTTAGCAGCGGGCTTAGGAACTCGTCTACGCCCTATGACTGAAAATACACCAAAAGCTTTGGTTAAGGTTAATCAAAAACCCTTGGTAGAATACCAAATTGAGTTTTTGAAAGAGAGAGGAATTGATGAGATTATCATCGTTGTCGGTTACCTCAAAGAACAATTTGACTACCTAAAAGAAAAATATGGTGTCCGTTTAGTCTTTAACGACAAGTATGCTGATTACAATAACTTTTACTCACTTTATCTAGTAAAAGAAGATTTGGCTAACAGCTACGTCATCGATGCAGATAACTATCTTTTCAAAAATATGTTTCGAAACGATCTTAAACGTTCTACCTATTTTAGCGTTTATCGTGAAGACTGTACGAACGAGTGGTTCTTGGTTTACGGTGATGACTACAAGGTTCAAGACATTATTGTTGACAGCAAGGCTGGTCGCATTCTGAGCGGAGTTTCATTCTGGGATGCACCAACTGCTGAGAAGATTGTTGGCTTTATTGACAAAGCTTACGAAAGTGGTGAATTTGTTGATCTCTACTGGGACAACATGGTTAAGGATAATATCAAAGAATTAGATGTCTATGTCGAAGAATTAGAAGGAAATAGCATCTATGAAATTGATAGTGTAAAGGACTACCATAAGTTAGAAGAGATTTTATCTACTATTGAGTAAGGAAAGAGAAGAAGGCTTGGGCCTTCTTTTTTTGTGGATTTTACAACAAGAATGTTTGATATTGATTGTATTCTTTAAATGAAACAAAAATTACAAAAAAAAGAACAAAATAAAACAAAAATTATTGACAACGATTTCATATAGTGTTATACTTATAGCATAAAAGATAATTGAAAGAAGGGAAAATGTTATGGGATTAGATCATTTCTTTGACAAAAACCTAGTGTTTTGCTTAGAAGCGAATAATCAAGAACAACTCTTTGATCAGGTAGCAAGCTTGTTGGAAGAACGAGAAATTGTCACTCCAACTTATCGTGAAGCCTTGATCACGCGTGAAAAGTCATTTCCAACTGGTTTAGATATGGAATTTCTAGGAAAGGACTTGCCAAATGTAGCGATTCCTCATACAGATATTGTTCATAATCTAGCTGAGAAAGTAGTGGTTGTTCGATTAGAAAAACCAGTAACTTTTCACAATATGATAGCTCCTGATAAGGAAGTAGAAGTATCCCTACTCTTCTTTATCATTAACAACTCAAGTTCAAGTCAAACAAATATTCTGGCTCAGTTGATGGACTTTTTCACAGGAAATGGACATCTGGAAGATCTATCAAAAATTTCCGAACCAGAAAAACTTTATGCTTACATTGCTGAAGCAACCGCTTAATCTTGTCTATTAAAATATAAAATCGGAGGAAATCCAAATGATTAAAATTCTTGCTGCCTGCGGTGCAGGTGTTAACTCAAGTCACCAAATTAAAAGTGCTCTAGAAGAAGAACTTTCAAACCGTGGTTATGATGTTCACTGTGATGCAGTCATGGTGAAAGATGTAAACGAAGACCTTATCAAGGGCTACGATATCTTTACACCAATCGCTGCAACTGACCTTGGTTTTGAACCAGGTATTCCAGTAATTGAAGCTGGCCCAATCTTGTTCCGTATTCCAGCGATGAGCGCTCCAGTATTTGACAATATTGAAGCAGCTATCAAAGAACACGGACTAAGCTAATTTATTCTTTATCTTGTTAACATTCATATAACTAAAAAAACGGGAGGAACTATTATGGATGTCATTATCGAACTAGCCAATAAGCTGTTCAAACCTATCTTGGATATGGGTGGACCAATTATCATGCTGATCATTTTGACAGTATTGGCTCTACTTTTTGGAGTGAAATTCTCCAAAGCGCTTGAAGGTGGTATTAAACTTGCCATCGCTCTTACTGGTATCGGTGCTATCATCGGTATGCTCAATGGAGCTTTCTCAGAATCACTTAAAAAATTCGTTGAAAACACTGGTATCCATTTGAACATCACTGACGTTGGTTGGGCACCACTTGCTACCATCACTTGGGGCTCTGCTTGGACACTTTACTTCTTGCTAGTAATGTTGATTGTCAACGTTGTGATGCTTGCAATGAAGAAAACGGATACACTTGACGTCGATATCTTCGATATCTGGCACTTGTCAATAACTGGTCTTTTGATTAAATGGTACGCAGATAACAATGGAGTTAGCCAAGGAGTTTCACTCTTCATCGCAACTGCAGCAGTTGTCCTTGTAGGTATTTTGAAGATCATCAACTCTGACCTGATGAAACCAACATTCGACGATCTTCTTAATGCACCAAGTTCATCACCAATGACTTCAACACACATGAACTACATGATGAACCCAGTTATCATGGTTTTGGATAAGATTTTTGAAAAATTCTTCCCAGGTCTTGATAAATATGACTTTGATGCTGCTAAATTGAACAAAAAAATCGGTTTCTGGGGATCTAAATTCTTTATCGGTTTCATCCTTGGTATTGTTATTGGTTTTATGGGGACTCCACAACCTGTTGAAGGACTTAAAGATGCTGCAAACTGGCAAGAAGTTATTAAAGGTTGGTTGTCTCTTGGTTTAACAGCCGGTGTAGCTTTGGAACTCTTCTCACTTATCGGATCTTGGTTCATCGCAGCCGTAGAACCACTTTCACAAGGTATTACAAACGTTGCTACTAAACGTCTTCAAGGACGTAAATTCAACATCGGTCTTGACTGGCCTTTCATCGCTGGTCGTGCTGAAATCTGGGCTTGTGCTAACGTACTTGCTCCAATCATGCTAGTAGAAGCTGTTCTTCTTTCAAACGTCGGTAATGGTATCTTGCCTCTTGCAGGTATCATCGCTATGGGTGTGACCCCAGCTCTCTTGGTTGTTACACGTGGTAAATTGCTCCGTATGATTATCTTCGGAACACTCTTGTTGCCTCTCTTCCTTCTTTCTGGTACTCTTATCGCACCATTTGCAACAGAACTTGCTAAAGGTGTAGGTGCCTTTCCTAAAGGTGTAGATAGTGCTCAATTGATTACTCACTCAACTCTTGAAGGACCAATTGAAAAACTATTTGGTTGGGCAATCGGTAATGCTACAACAGGTGATATCAAAGCAATCCTTGGTGCAGCAGCCTTCCTTGTATTCTATGTAGGTATCTTTGCTTGGTATAGAAAACAAATGATCAAACGTAACGAAGAATACGCAGCAAATGCTAAATAATTCGCTCCTATAAAATGTAAATTGTGAAAACTAGGTTGTTAATTTCCTACATTGGGAGTGGCAACCTAGTTTTTTATATAAAAATCTAAAAATAGTTGGAGAATATTATGGTAATTGAAATCAAATCAGACCAGTTAACGGTCCAGTTTAAAATCTTAGGTGGCGCCTTGTCGTCAATCAAGGACCGAGAAGGCATTGAGTATTTGTGGCAAGGAGATGCCACTTACTGGAGTGGACAAGCGCCAGTACTTTTTCCAATCTGTGGCTCTTTAAGAGAAGATACAGCCTTCTACAGTCATGCAGATGGAACAGAGACGAAAGGAAACATTCCTCGCCATGGTTTGGTCCGTAAAAAAGAATTTGAGTTGGTTGATCAAACAGAAAACAGCGTAACCTTTGCTATCGAAGATGATGAGAATACTTATCAAAACTATCCTTATCATTTCCGCCTTGAAATCACTTATAAGGTTACTGGCAAGACAGTTCGTACTCAATACAAGATTTTCAATAAAGAAACCAGCAAGGTCCTGCCATACTTTATTGGTGGACATCCAGGCTTTAATTGCCCTCTACTAGATGGCGAAACTTATGAAGATTACTATTTAGAGTTTGAGAAAGAAGAGACTTGCTCTGTTCCCCGTCCTTTCCCAGAAACAGGAATGTTAGACTTCCAAGATAGAAGTTTATGGTTGGATGGGCAAAAAGAATTAGACCTTAGCTATGATTTGTTTAGCACAGATGCAGTGACTTTGGATGAGTTGCAATCCAGAACAATTGCGCTTCGTTCTCGTAAGCATGAGAAGGGATTAAAAGTACACTTCCAAGAGTTCTCAAATCTCATCATTTGGTCAACTTTGAATAAGGGACCTTTCATTGCCTTTGAACCATGGTCTGGCTTATCAACTTCACTTGAAGAAGGAGATCATCTAGAAGATAAGAAGAATGTTCGTCTCTTGGAAGCTGGTCAAGTAGATCAGATTGGCTTTGATATTGAAATATTTTAGATAAAAAACCACAAAAACAAACATTTACTGTTGACTTTTTCTATAAATAGGAGTATATTATGTTTGTAAACAACAAATGATGTTTGTAACAAACAAATAATCACTTGTTATATTCTCTGTCGCAGAGAAAGTTTCTTTCTAGGAACTTGATTTCCTGGACTTGGATAAGGTGATATTCATCTCATTCAATCCAATTTGTCAATAAACTGCTAGAAAGTCTTTTGTAGGTAAACTGCTAACTATAAAAGTCTTTACTAGCCTAGAAAAATAAAAAGGAGTATACAATATGTCTATTGTTATCGGTGCAGATGCTGCAGGTTTGAGATTGAAAGAAGTTGTGAAAGACTTCTTGGAAAAAGAAAACTTCCACGTTGTGGATGTTACAGCTGAAGGTCAAGACTTTGTTGATGTGACTCTTGCTGTTGCTGCAGAAGTAAACAAAGAAGAACAAAACCTTGGTATCGTGATTGATGCTTATGGGGCTGGTCCATTCATGGTCGCAACTAAAATCAAAGGAATGGTTGCTGCAGAAGTTTCAGATGAACGTTCAGCTTATATGACTCGTGGACACAACAACTCACGTATGATCACTATGGGTGCACAACTTGTTGGTGACGAATTGGCCAAAAACATTGCTAAAGGTTTTGTTAATGGTAAATACGACGGTGGACGTCACCAGATTCGTGTTGATATGTTGAACAAAATGTGCTAATTAGATTACAGTAAGAAAGGTAAGTTAAAATGAGAATTGCAATTGGATGTGACCACATCGTAACAGATGAAAAAATGGCGGTTTCAGAATTTTTGAAATCAAAAGGATATGAAGTCATCGACTTTGGTACCTATGACCACACACGTACTCACTACCCAATCTTTGGTAAAAAAGTGGGTGAAGCTGTAACTAGCGGTCAAGCTGATCTTGGGGTATGTATCTGTGGTACTGGTGTTGGTATCAACAACGCTGTCAACAAAGTTCCAGGAGTTCGTTCTGCCTTGGTTCGTGATATGACAACAGCTCTTTATGCAAAAGAACAATTGAACGCCAATGTTATTGGTTTTGGTGGTAAAATCACTGGTGAATTGCTCATGTGCGACATCATTGAAGCTTTCATCAATGCTGAATACAAACCATCAGAAGAAAACAAAAAATTGATTGCGAAAATTGAGCACGTTGAAACTCACAATGCTCATCAAGCAGATGCAAACTTCTTTACAGAATTCCTTGAAAAATGGGATCGCGGTGAATACCACGACTAAGAGGTGACGCATGATTTTAACAGTCACAATGAATCCATCCATTGACATTTCTTATCCTTTGGATGAATTAAAAATTGACACTGTCAACCGTGTGGTGGACGTGACCAAGACAGCTGGTGGTAAAGGTCTCAATGTTACACGAGTTCTTTCAGAATTTGGTGATTCTGTTGCTGCTACTGGTTTGGTCGGTGGTAAACTTGGTGAGTTTTTAGTAGAGCATATCGACGATAAAGTATCGAAACGTTTCTTCTCCATTCAAGGAGAGACTCGTAACTGTATCGCTATTCTCCATGGAGACAACCAAACAGAAGTTCTTGAAAAAGGTCCTGTAGTATTGGAACAGGAAGGTCAAGACTTTTTGGAACATTTCAAAAATCTCCTGGAGTCAGTTGAAGTAGTAGCTATCTCAGGTAGTCTGCCAGCAGGTCTTCCAGTTGACTACTATGCAAGCTTAGTAGAACTTGCTAATCGCGCAGGAAAACCAGTTGTTCTAGACTGCTCAGGTGCGGCTCTTCAGGCTGTCCTTGAATCACCACACAAACCAACAGTTATTAAACCAAATAACGAAGAATTGTCTCAGCTTCTAGGCAGAGAAGTTTCTGAGGAGTTGGATGAATTAAAAGAAGTTCTTCAAGAGCCTCTATTTGCAGGGGTTGAGTGGATAATCGTTTCACTTGGTGCAAATGGTGCTTTTGCAAAACATGGGGACACTTTCTACAAGGTAGATATTCCAAGAATTCAGGTAGTGAACCCTGTTGGATCTGGAGATTCTACTGTGGCAGGTATTTCATCAGGACTTCTTCATGAGGAATCGGATGCAGAACTCCTCATCAAGGCCAATGTCCTTGGTATGCTCAATGCTCAAGAAAAAATGACAGGTCATGTCAATATGGCCAACTATCAGGATCTATATGATCAATTAATAGTAAAAGAGGTATAAAATGGCTTTAACAGAACAAAAACGTGCACGCTTAGAAAAACTTTCAGATGAAAATGGCATTATTTCAGCCCTTGCTTTTGACCAACGTGGTGCTTTGAAACGCCTCATGGCTCAATACCAAACAGAAGAGCCGACAGTGGCTCAAATGGAAGAACTCAAAGTCTTGGTTGCAGATGAATTGACAAAATACGCATCCTCTATGCTTCTTGACCCTGAGTATGGTCTCCCAGCTACAAAAGCGCTTGATGCCAATGCTGGTCTTCTCCTTGCTTATGAGAAAACTGGCTACGACACAACAAGCACTAAACGCTTGCCTGACTGCTTGGATGTTTGGTCTGCCAAACGCATCAAAGAACAAGGTGCAGATGCTGTCAAATTCTTGCTTTACTATGACGTAGATAGCTCTGACGAACTCAACCAACAAAAACAAGCCTACATCGAGCGCATCGGTTCAGAGTGTGTGGCAGAAGACATTCCATTCTTCCTTGAAATCTTGGCTTACGATGAAAAAATCGCTGACGCAGGTTCTGCAGAATACGCAAAAGTAAAACCACATAAAGTTATCGGTGCCATGAAGGTCTTCTCAGACCCACGCTTCAACATCGATGTTTTGAAAGTGGAAGTTCCAGTCAACGTCAAATACGTTGAAGGCTTTGGCGATGGTGAAATCGTTCATACACGCGAAGAAGCGGCAGCCTTCTTCAAAGCGCAAGATGAAGCGACTAACTTGCCATATATCTACTTGAGTGCAGGTGTATCAGCTAAACTCTTCCAAGAAACACTTGTCTTTGCCCACGAATCAGGCGCGAACTTCAACGGTGTTCTTTGCGGCCGTGCAACTTGGGCTGGATCAGTTGAAGCCTA
>NZ_AJQY01000015.1:0-30382 GCF_000296875.1 Streptococcus sp. GMD1S
CATCTCAGCCTAAAGCACCCCAAATGTCTTTATTATTTAATTACTGGACCAGTATAGCAAAAAATGAAAGCCCTAGCAAGATATTTGACCGAAAAATATATTTATATAGTTTCTAATAACGATTGAATCTTTCTATACACGAAGAAAAACCTCCACATCAGGTGGAGGCCGTCTTCTTTATCAATACAATTTTAAGTCACGTGGGTCAACTGGGAAGGTTGGATTGTATGGGTTGTGACGGAGTTTGAAATGTTTGACATCCTCAATAGTCTGAGTTCCAGATAACTGCATGACTGTCTTCAATTCTGCATTCAAGTGCTCAAAGACTTGACGCACACCAACACTACCACCGAGAGCCAAACCATAGATCACAGGGCGACCAATAGCTACCAAGTCTGCTCCTGAAGCCAAGGCTTTAAAGACGTGTTGACCGCGACGAACACCAGAGTCAAAGACAATTGGCACACGTTTATCAACTGCTTCTGCTACTTCTTGAAGTGAGTCAAAGGCAGCTGGCCCACCGTCGATTTGGCGACCACCGTGGTTGGTTACCCAGATACCAGAAGCACCTGCGGCAAGCGAACGTTCAACGTCCTCACGGCATTGAGGCCCCTTGACATAGACAGGAAGTCCTGAGTATGTAGCGATAAATTCGACATCACGTGGAGACAAGCGTTGTTTAGCTGATTTGTAAACAAAGTCCATGGATTTTCCAGCACCTTCTGGCAGGTATTCCTCAACAATTGGCATACCAACTGGGAAGACAAAACCATTGCGCTTATCGACCTCACGATTCCCCCCTACAGTTGCATCTGCCGTCAAGACAATCGCTTTGTAGCCTTCAGCCTTCACACGGTCCATGATATGGCGGTTAATTCCATCATCCTTACTAAAGTAAAATTGGAACCAATGAGGTGTTCCTTGAAGAGCTTCCGTAATTTCTGGAAGGTCAACGGTAGAGTAGGAACTAGTTGTATAGAGAGAACCAAATTCATGCACACCACGCGCAGTAGCTACTTCCCCCTGCTCATTTGCCAATTTATGAGCCGCAACAGGTGCCATAATAATTGGTGAAGATAATTTTTCACCTGCAAATTCAATCTCTGTACTTGGATTTTCAACATCACAAAGCGTATGAGGAACGATGAGTTTGTGGTTAAAGGCACGGATGTTCTCGCGTAAAGTGAAAGTATCCTCTGCTCCACTAGCGATATAACCAAAGGCAGCTTTAGGAATGACTTGTTGCGCCATTGGCTCCAAATCATAGGTGTTAATAAAATCTACAGGTCCTTCTGCATTGCTTGTTTTATATGACATAAAGTGTCCTCCTTATTAAGTAAGCGTTTACTTTATCTTACATTAACTATCTTACTTCTTTTTCAGAATTTTTTCAAAAATTTTGTCTGGAAATTTCAAACTGATTATCTGAATATGCCCCAAAAAAGAGAGGACTCTCATTCTACCATTATCCTATATTCATCTTACCTTTAGGAATCATAGTTTTATTGCCTATATGCAAAAAATCAGGTAATCCTAGTGACTACCTGATTTTCTATGTTTTAGGCATTTTGCCAATTTTCTTGGTCTTCTTTAAAGCGTTTTAGGAGGTCGAGTCCTTCTGGCGTGATGTAACCTTCTTCTTGGGCTAGGTGGATCAGTTCACTGTAGTTAGAAAGCGTCACCAATTTCACACCTGCGTCTGCGAAGTTCTTATCTGCTTTCGGCAATTGGTAGCTGAAAATCGCTACGACACCAAGAACATCGGCTCCTTCGCGTTTAGCAGCTGCTACGGCTTCAAGAACAGACCCTCCAGTTGAAATGAGGTCTTCAACAACAACCATCTTTTGCCCCTGAGCTACGCGACCTTCGATTTGGTTACCAGCTCCGTGGTCTTTTGGTTTGCTACGGATGTAGGCAAAAGGCAAGTTCATCTTATCAGCAATGATAGCTCCGTGTGGAATCCCTGCTGTCGCTGTTCCTGCAATCACTTCTACTTCTGGAAATTCTGCTTTAATAGCTTCCACAAAACCATTTTCAATCAAGCTACGAGTTTCTGGATAGGCAAGCGTCACACGGTTGTCAGTATAAATCGGCGATTTGATACCAGATGCCCAAGTAAAAGGCTCTTCTGGTTTAAGGTAAACGGCTTGGATTTTCAAGAGGTGGCTAGCGATATCTTTAGCAAGTGTCATGGTCTTCTCCTTTTGTTTTTATAATCTATTTCTTTAATTTTAGTCTTGGTTCCATTCATCCTTGATAGCATGATAAGCTGCAACAGGATCCTCAGCTTGGGTAATAGGACGTCCCACTACGATATAGTCACTACCGATTTGATAGGCGTCAGCAGGTGTCATGACACGTTTTTGGTCTCCAACCGCAGCTCCCGTTGGACGAATTCCTGGTGTCAAACAGATAAAATCTGAATTGGTAGCCTGCTTGATGAGTTGCACTTCCTGAGCCGAGCAAACGACACCATCCAAGCCCGCTTCAGCTGTCTTCTTGGCATAGTGAATCACAGACTCTTGCAGGCTGGTTTGGATATTTTGAAAATCCTGCATCTGGCTTTCCGACGTTGAGGTAAGCTGGGTCACAGCGATCAATTTGGCTTGTGTCCCCAGACCTTCACGCGCAGCCCTCATCATCTCCACACCACCTGCAGCATGAACGTTAGTCATGTCCACACCAAGCTGAGATAAGACCTTCATAGCCGATTTGACTGTATTGGGAATGTCATGTAGTTTGAGGTCCAAAAAGACACTATGCCCCAGTGACTTCAAATAACGGACAACTTCAGGACCTTCCGCATAATAAAGCTCCATCCCTACTTTTAAATAAAGACTTTCTTCTGCTGGGAAAAGAGATAAAAATTCCTTGACTGCCTCAAAACTAGGAAAATCAAGAGCAATAACTGGACGATGTTCACGCATACCTTTCTCCTTTTACCTTTACGAGCAAGAGAGTATGGTCAAAAATAAACCACGAAAAAAGGAACCTGCCAACAGCAAGGTTCCACGAAAAATGGGTAGAGTCCACCCTTTCACCGTCTAACCTTAGCTGCCTCTCTGGACTGCTTTAAAGGTTTTTTTCTATTCTATTATTTATAGTAGGACTTGTCAAGCAAAAACTCGAAACTAGACTTCTATACCATTCAAAATTAAGAGGAAAAGTTAGTCTAACGACTCTGTGATTGCTGGCTCGTTTGGCTTTGATTTCCTTGTTCTTCTTGTTTTTTCTTTTCTTCTTCCTGTTTTTTCTTCTCAGCTTCCTTGGCCTCTTGCTTGGCTTTTTCCTCAGCTTCTTCTATCAGTTTATCTGCTATCGTATAGCTGTATACTCCAGCCTCCATATCGACTACACTCGGTTCTGACAATTGTGGCTTGATTTTGCTGTAATAAGGTAATTTTTTGCTCAATTCTGATAGGGGAACCAAAACCTCATCTGTATCCAGCATGGTAATTTTTAAAAGATCTGCTGTTGCCTTGCTCGGCGCTAATTCGATTTTCTGGATTTGACTCTTGATATCCTCACTGATAGTAGACAATCCCGTTATCAGCTCTTTCACCTGCTGCTCATCGTTAAAGGTAACTGTCAGATAAGTCTCAGGCAAGTTTAAGCGATCAACAGGAGTTGACTCTACTGTACCACTAGAAAGAATAGGATAATGTTCTTCACCAGACACATAATAACCAACAATATCAAATTCCTTAACCTCAATCGTAAAGTTAGTCGGAAATTGATAGTTAATCTTCGCTGATTCTATCCAATGATTGGACTTGATTCGCTCAGCGTATTTTTCCTTATCCAACAATAGGGCTAAAGTATAGTCGCTATCTTGAATTCCAGAAGCCTGTTTGATATCATCCGCCTGCGTGTTACTATTTCCCTTAACCTCGATATTTTTGATGGTCGAAAGTGGAGTCAATAGATAGACTGAAAGAAGGAGGACCAGGACACTGGGTACCAAGATACTCACAGCTCGCCAAATATGAACAGGCGCAATTTTAGGCTTGGCAGGTTTTTCTGGTTTCTCTGGTTTCTTCTTCTCTTTTTCCTCTTTGACTTTCCGGTCATCCTTTTGAGATTTTTCTTCTTTTTCGGATGGTTCCTTGCTTGGACTTGAGGCTTCCTCAACTGACTCACTCGATGATTTCTTGGATTCCTCCAGTAGTTTCGAGTTGGCTTCCTTACGAGCTTGTTTTTCCTTTTCCTTCTCTTCAGCTAGGGCAGCTTCTTCCTCAGCCTTCTTCTTCAGGTATTCCTGGTTTCGTTTCTGCCATTCAGACAATTCTTGCTTCTGGTTTGATTCTTTTTTCTTATCCTTTGACATTGATATTCCTTATGCTAGGTCTTTTCTTAATAAATCGTAAAAATCTGCAAGAGATTTCAATTCAGTCGAAGCTTTCATGCTAGCTTGGTACTGATCCTTGTGACTAAGCAAGTGGCTGAGTTTCTCCTCCAAGCTTTCCAAGGTCAAGTCACTTTCTTGAAGTTCTTCTGCATAACCTTTCTTAACAAAGTAGGCTGCATTTTCAATCTGGTCTCCTCGACTTGCTTCACGACCCAATGGTACGATGAGATGGAGTTTCGCCATGGCCAAGAGCTCGAAAATCGTATTGGCACCACCACGCGTCACCACCACATTTGCCATCTTCATCAAGGGTTGATAGAGATCCGTCACATAATCAACACGAAAGAGATTTTGACTCAACTCATTGAGGCTTGAATCTCCAGTTAGATTGATAATATTGTAGCGCTCTGTCAACTCTTTTTTATGGTCTGTCACTAATTGGTTAAATACACGGGCTCCTGCAGAACCACCGACAAACAATACCGTTGGCAATTTAGGATTAAAGTGGGTTTGGATATCCACCAATTCATCTGGTTCTGGAGTGTTTTGGTCTGAAACCTTGGTTACTGCCCCCACATGCTCGACTTTTGCAAGACCAGCAGGCTGCTCAAATGTTGAATACATCTTAGTTGCAAATTTATAGGCGATTTTATTGGCCAAGCCCATAGAAAGGTCCGATTCGTGAATAAAGACAGGTACCCCTGACACACGCGCTGCGATAACCGGCGGTACTGAGACAAAGCCCCCCTTAGAAAAAAGAGCCTGTGGACGCAGTCGTAACATGATAAAGAGGGATTGGACAATTCCCCAACCAACTTTGAAGATATCCAGCATATTTTGCCAAGAGAAGTAACGACGCAACTTACCAGTCGCAATAGAATGGAAGGTCACATTCAAGCCTGACTTGAGGATTTCTTGGTGTTCGATTCCGTGTTTATCACCAATATAGTGAACTTCCCAGCCGTCTTCGATGAACTTAGGCATTAACAAAAGGTTGAGGGTAACGTGTCCAACCGTCCCCCCACCTGTAAAGACAATTTTTTTCATATTATTCCTTTAACTCCGCTACTGTGTCGATAAAGAGGTCGCCACGTACTTCAAAGTTAGCATACATATCCCAGCTAGCATTGGCAGGACTGAGGAGAACCACATCTCCTTGAGTCGCAAGCTCATAAGCCTTGCGGGTCGCATCAGCAATATCTGTCGCATCTACATAAGTCACACCAGCCTTCTCTGCTGCCCGTTTGACACGTTCTGCAGACTGACCGAGGATAACCATCTTCTTGAGCCCAGTAATATCTGGCACCAATTCGTCAAACTCATTGCCTCGGTCCAAACCACCTGCAATTAAGATAACCTTACTGTTGTCAAATCCTGACAAGGCTTTTTGAGTAGCCAAGATATTGGTTGACTTACTATCGTTATAGAATTTGACACCCTGAATTTCATCCACAAATTGGAGACGGTGTTTGACACCACCAAAGGCTGAAAGAGTTTCCTTGATAGTTTGGTTATCCACACCACGTAGCTTGGCTACTGCAATGGCCGCAAGGGCATTTTCTACATTGTGGCTACCTGGAACACCGATTTCACTAGCTGCCATGACCACTTCGCCACGGAAGCAGAGTTGACCATCTTCCAAATAAGCTCCATCAACCTTTTCCTGTGTTGAAAATGGAACAACAGTGGCTTGTGTTTTGGTAGCCAATTCTTTTGCCAAATCTTGGTTAAAGTTCAAAACAAGAAAATCACCTGCTGTCATCTTGTTCTGGATATTCCACTTAGCTGCCACATACTCTTCAAAAGAACCATGATAGTCGATATGAGTTGGCATGAGGTTGGTAATAACCGCAATCTCAGGATGGAATTCTTGGACACCCATCAGTTGGAAAGAAGAAAGTTCCATGACAAGCGTGTCCTTGGCTGTCGCAGTTTGAGCCACTTGACTAGCAGGATAGCCGATGTTCCCTGACAAGAGACCGCGTTGACCAGCAGCAGTTAAAACTTCTCCAATCATCGTCGTTGTAGTTGTTTTCCCATTTGAACCAGTGATACCGATAATTGGCGCTTCTGAGATTAAATAAGCCAATTCCACCTCAGTCAGGACTGGAATCCCCTTTGCCAATGCCTTTTCAATCATGGGATTGCTATACGGGATACCTGGATTTTTCACCATCAGAGCGAAATCTTCATCCAACAATTCCAAAGGATGCCCACCAGTGACAACCTTGATTCCCTCTTCTAGCAAGCTTTGAGCAGCAGGATTTTCCTCAAAAGGCTTGCCGTCATTTACTGTCACAATGGCACCCAGCTTGTCCAACAAACGGGCCGCAGACTCACCAGACTTAGCCAAACCTAAAACAAGGACTTTCTTATTTTTAAATTGATCGATTACTTTCATGTCTCAAACTCCATTTCTACTCCTACTATTTTACCATTTTTATGGAAATAATACTAAACGAAAATGCTCTAGTCCTCATTCTAGCATAGAAAAAGAGAGCCATAGCTCTCTTTCTATTTATCTTCTTCTGCTCTTTTTTACAGGCATGAGCGTAATGTCTCTCAAGCTAAAGTAGGCTAGAGCCAGCATGGCGATTGTGACAAAGAATTCTGTCGGTAATTGGAAGATTTGCAAGATGGACAACATCAGCAAAATCAAGAGTGCAACAACTACAAAGACCAAGATAACGATGTTGACTGTTCCTTTGATACTTTGAGGTGTCGCAAATACATAGAGTAGTAATAAGAGTATCCCTATGATTAAATAGACCATCTTTATCTCTTTCTAGCTCTTATTCAGCTGATTTTTTCTTCTTGTTGGCTTTCTCACGCTCTGCCTTGTTGAGGATTTGCTTACGCAAACGAATAGACTCAGGCGTTACTTCCATGTACTCATCATCGTTCAAGAACTCAAGAGACTCTTCAAGGGTCAAGATACGAGGTGTCTTGATAACCGCTGTTTGGTCCTTGGTAGCTGAACGAACGTTGGTCATTTGTTTGGCCTTAGTGATGTTAACGGTCAAGTCGTTTTCACGAGAGTTTTCACCGATGATCATTCCTTCGTAAACCTCAGTACCTGGGTTGACAAAGATGGTTCCACGTTCTTCGATAGACATGATTGAGTAAGTTGTAGCCTTACCAGCATCGATGGAAACAAGGGCACCACGGTGACGTCCACCAATTTCTCCTGGAATCAATGGCAAGTATTGGTCGAAGGTATGGTTCATGATACCGTAACCACGAGTCATTGACAAGAACTCAGTTGAGTATCCGATCAAACCACGCGCTGGAACAAGGAAGACCAAACGAGTTTGACCATTACCAGTTGAAATCATATCCAACATTTCACCCTTACGTTCAGAAAGGCTTTGGATAACAGAACCTTGGTATTCTTCTGGAGTATCGATTTGCACACGTTCAAATGGCTCACATTTAACACCGTCGATTTCTTTTACGATAACTTCTGGACGAGATACTTGAAGCTCATAGCCTTCACGACGCATAGTTTCGATCAGGATTGACAAGTGCAATTCTCCACGTCCTGAGACAGTCCATTTATCTGGTGAGTCCGTTGGGTCAACACGAAGGGAAACGTCTGTTTGCAATTCTGCTTGCAAGCGTTCTTCTACCTTACGAGAAGTCACCCATTTACCTTCTTTACCAGCAAATGGTGAGTTGTTTACCAAGAAGGTCATTTGAAGAGTTGGCTCATCGATGTGAAGGATTGGAAGAGGCTCAACTGCATCTGTCGGAGTAATGGTTTCACCAACAAAGATATCTTCCATACCAGAAACAGCAATCAAGTCACCTGCTTTGGCTTCTTGGATTTCACGACGTTCCAAACCAAAGAAACCAAAGAGTTTTGTAACACGGAAGTTCTTCGTTGTACCATCTAGTTTAGAAAGGGTAACTTGGTCTCCAACCTTAACAGTACCACGGAAGACACGACCAATACCGATACGTCCTACGAAGTCATTGTAGTCCAAGAGTGAGACTTGGAACTGTAACGGTTCATCCGAGTTGTCCACTGGAGCAGGGATATGGTCGATAATGGTATCAAAGATTGGCGCCATTGTTTTTTCTTGATCAGCTGGATCGTCTGACAATGAAGAAGTTCCGTTGATAGCTGAAGCATACACCACTGGGAAATCAAGCTGGTCATCGTCTGCACCAAGCTCAATGAAGAGCTCCAATACTTCGTCTACTACTTCTGCTGGACGAGCTGATGGTTTGTCGATTTTATTAACAACCACGATTGGTACAAGATCTTGTTCCAAGGCTTTTTTCAATACGAAACGAGTTTGTGGCATGGTTCCTTCGTAGGCATCCACGACCAAGACAACACCGTCAACCATTTTCATGATACGCTCAACTTCTCCACCGAAGTCCGCGTGTCCTGGTGTGTCCATGATGTTGATACGAGTTCCGTTGTAGGCAACGGCAGTGTTTTTCGCAAGGATGGTAATTCCACGCTCTTTTTCGATATCGTTTGAGTCCATAGCGCGCTCTGCCAATTCAGTACGTGCATCAAGAGTTTCAGACTGCTTCAATAATTCGTCAACGAGAGTTGTCTTACCGTGGTCAACGTGGGCGATAATCGCAATGTTACGGATATCTTCTCTTAATTTTGTCATGATTTCCTCTAATATTTAAATTTTTATTTCTAACTGAACAATTATACCACAGTCTCATTCAAAAATCACAGTTCAGCTAAGTGTAAATGTTTTCACTCTGCTTTTCTAGTCAAGGCAACTCTTTTCAAAGTCAGAGACTTATGATAAGATAAGCTGGTATGCGTTTAGATAGATTATTAGCCCAAGAAAAGGTCAGTCGCAAGGCTATGAAACAAGCTCTATTAAAAAAAGAAATCCTAGTAGATGATTGTCCAGCCAGCTCACTTGCTCAAAATGTCGACACTGGGTTGCAGAAATTAGTCTTTCAAGGACGGCAAATCCAAGGCTACGAGCACAACTACCTCATGCTTCATAAGCCAAACGGAGTCGTTACAGCTAGCAAGGATAAGAAACTTCCAACCGTCATGGACCTCCTTCCACCTGACATCCAGTCTGACCAGCTCTATGCTATCGGCAGACTAGACCGCGATACGACGGGACTGCTACTTTTGACAGACAATGGACCTCTTGGTTTTCAACTCCTCCATCCCCAGTACCATGTCGATAAATCCTATCAAGTGGTAGTAAACGGACTGCTCACGTCAGACCATATCCAAAAATTCAAAGATGGGATTGTCTTTTTAGATGGGATTACTTGTAAACCTGCTCAGCTCGAAATTCTGTCCTCAAGCCCAACAGAGAGCCGGGCCTCCATCACCATCTCTGAGGGCAAGTTTCATCAGGTTAAGAAGATGTTTCTCTCAGTTGGTGTCAAGGTGACTGCCCTAAAACGAGTCCAATTCGGTGACTTTACATTAGACCCAGAACTAGCAAAAGGGCAATACCGTCCCTTGAATCCAGAGGAATTGAAAATTATTAAAAACTATTTAGAGAAAAGTGGATAAAAGAAAAAAGCTTTAAATTTAAAGCTTTTTTTATCTTCTTTAACTCATGTGTAAGATAATTCCAATAATCCAGTTAAGATCAGAAAGAACAATACCTACAATAGCTATAATTCTTTCTGTTTTATAATCAAGTCCAGACTCTTTTTGAAGTTCGTTAGCATACAAGATACCGGCGATACCTAAAAGAATGCCTCCCAACGGAAATAACAAACTAAGAATGATAGATAGGATACCCACTAAAAGCGGGTTTTTCTTCTTTTCTAGCATTTTCTACAAATTCCTTAAAATGTTTATTAATTTAGCATAGGAGACCGACTTTATCAACTTTTTCCTTGATCTTAGCTAGTCTTGACCTTCCCAATCCAAGAATCCAACCCATAAGAAAGGATATAAATCTCAGAGAAACCTTGTTTTTTCAAATAAAGTGCTGCATTAGTCACTCGTTGTCCGCGTTGGTTTTCGTAGAGAAGGACAGGTTTATCCTTGCGAAGGGCTGCAAGGCTTGACTTCAACTGATTTGAAGGAATATTGCGAGCTCCGAGGATATGTTTTCTGTGAAATTCTGCTGCATCACGGACATCAATCAATTGCCCTTTCCGAATCAAGGCTTCAAATTCTGCATTGTCCACAATCTTAGCCGCACGACGAATACGAAGGTAGTTATACCCCATCCATGCCGCCATCGCTAGTACGATTCCCCACAAAACCCAAATTGTCATAAGTTCTTATCTCCATTTTTCTCTATGTAGTCTAATTCTATCTTGTGCTCTCTACGAAGAACAGCTTCCGCCTCTAGATAGTCTAGCTTGTCCATCAGACCTGCATCATAGATCCGAGAGAGTTCGAGCTTCATCAGTTCAATATCATACAAGCGCTTCCCCATGTAAACAATAATGCCAAACTGTTTGAGAAATTGCTGCACATCATAGAATGTTTTCATAGCTTCCATTTTAGCAGATTCTAGACTTTTTTTCAATACTAGACCGGCTCTTTCCCCCTATTTTCTTCGTCTTCATTGCCCATTCTTCTGCAAGTATGGTACAATAAAAACATGAGAATTCAACAACTACACTATATTATCAAAATTGTCGAAACTGGCTCTATGAATGAGGCAGCTAAGCAACTCTTTATCACCCAACCCAGTCTTTCAAATGCCGTTCGAGACTTGGAAAATGAAATGGGCATTGAAATCTTTATCCGCAATCCCAAGGGCATTACCTTAACCCGTGATGGGATGGAGTTTCTCTCCTACGCTCGTCAAGTTGTCGAGCAAACTCAGCTTCTGGAGGAACGCTATAAAAATCCTGTTGCCCACCGCGAACTATTCAGTGTTTCCTCTCAGCACTATGCCTTTGTAGTCAATGCCTTTGTCTCTCTGCTCAAGAAAAGTGATATGGAAAAATACGAACTTTTCCTTCGTGAAACTCGGACTTGGGAGATTATCGATGACGTCAAGAACTTCCGTAGCGAGGTCGGTGTCCTCTTCCTAAACAGCTACAACCGCGATGTTTTAACGAAAATGCTAGATGACAATCACCTGCTAGCTCACCACCTCTTCACAGCCCAACCCCATATCTTTGTCAGCAAGACCAACCCTCTAGCTAAAAAAGACAAGGTCAAACTGGCTGATTTGGAAGACTTCCCGTACCTCAGTTATGACCAGGGGACGCACAACTCCTTCTACTTTTCAGAGGAGATTCTTTCACAAGAGCACCACAAGAAATCCATCGTAGTCAGTGACCGTGCCACCCTCTTTAACCTTTTGATTGGTTTGGATGGTTACACCATTGCAACAGGGATTTTGAACAGTAACCTCAACGGGGACAATATCGTTTCCATTCCACTGGACATTGACGACCCGATTGAACTAGTCTATATCCAGCATGAAAAAACCAGCCTGTCTAAGATGGGCGAACGCTTTATCGAATACTTACTAGAAGAAGTTCAATTCGATAATTAATAGAAAAATGAAAAAGGGAAAAAGAAAAAGTTAGGAAATAGAAAGTGAAAAAGATACTACTGACCAGTGCTTTAATCCTTTCAATCGCAGGATTAGCACCCGCATCCGTCTTAGGAGAAGAAAACACAACTCAATCGACATCTGCTGTCAAGGAAGCAATTGCCAAAGAAGAAAAGAAAGAATCAAGTGTTGAGGAAAACTCTAAATCAGAAGTTCTTCCGAAAGTAGATGTGCAAGAAGACAAGACAAAAAAAGAAGGGTGGTACCAAGAAAATCACCACTGGCGTTTTTACCAAGATGACAAACCTGCTTTGAACTGGAAACAAATCCAAGGCAAATGGTACTACTTCGATCAAGATGGTAATCGTCTTCATTCTACTGTCTACAAAGGCTACGCCTTTGACCAAGATGGTGTCATGATAGAAAATGGCTGGACCAAACTGGACAATCAATGGTATTATGCTGATTCCTTTGGACGACTAGCTCAGAACACCTGGAAAAAAATTAACGGCTCTTGGTACTATTTTGACCAAATTGGAAGTATGCTCAGCAACACTGCCGTTGACGGCTATCTTCTCACAAAAAGCGGAGCTATGGCAGAAAAGGGTTGGACAAAATTAGATCGAATTTGGTACTATGTCGCTCCTTCTGGAAAGATCTCACAGGATAAATGGGAGAAAATCAACGGTTCTTGGTACTACTTTGACAAAGACGGTGGAATGCTGAGTGCGACAACCTTCAAGGGCTACCTCTTCAACCAGAGTGGAGCTATGGCAGAAAACAACTGGGTCAAAATCAAGGATACTTGGTTCTATGCGAACGGGTCAGGGAGATATGTCCAAGAAAACTGGCAAAAGATTCAGGGTTCCTGGTACTCATTTGACCAGAATGGTGGGATGCTAGCAGACAAATGGAAAGAAAGCTACTACCTTAAAACCAGTGGAGCCATGGCGGAGAATGAGTGGATCTTCGATAAAGCCTACAAGAGCTGGTTCTATCTAAAAGCGGATGGTCGTTATGCAAATCAGGAGTGGATTGGAGCATACTACCTCAAGTCAGGTGGTTACATGGCAAAGAGCGAATGGATTTACGATAACTCTGACAAAGCACGCTACTACCTAGATGATAATGGACATTATGTTTCAGGAACTTACAAGATAGACGGTAAGGAACACCTGTTCCAAAAATACGGCCAATGGATTTCTGAAGTTTCAACTGAAGGTGGATTTGTAAAAGGCCAATACAGCAATACCATTTTCCTAGATCCTGGGCATGGTGGTCGAGATTCAGGTGCCTTTTACTACAATGTAGCTGAAAAAGATCTCAACATGCAGATTTACCGTAAGCTTCGTAGTAAGTTGGAAGAACTAGGTTACAAGGTCCTCACTTCTCGTGATAGTGATATTGACGTTGATTTTGTTACCGAACGTTCTCGTATGGTTAATAAAACCAACTCGGATATTTTTATCAGTATTCACTTCAACGCTACTGGTAATACCTACTCAAAAGCGAGCGGTATTCAAACCTACTCCTATAGCGATGAACCTGATTATCCAAGTAAGATTAATAAATACTGGCACAATCACCCAGATCGTATGAGTGAAAGCAAACGCCTCGCCACTGCCATCCACTCCTCTCTCCTAGCAGAAACAGGGGCCAAAGACGCTGGTCTGTTGGAGAGCAGCTATGCCGTACTACGCGAAACAGCCAAACCAGCCGTTCTCCTAGAACTTGGTTATATGGATAATTTCTCCGAAAACCAACAAATTAGAGATAGCCACTACCAAGATAAACTGGTCGCAGGCATCGTAAAAGGGATTCAAAAATATTACGCTGGTCCGTAAAAAAAGTCTCGAGAAATCTCGAGACTTTTTTATTTATCTTCTTTTTTATCCTTATCAGGAAAGAGGTAGCCAAGTCCTACACAAGCTAGCACACCGGCACCAATCACCAAACCACTTGAAATGGGCAAGAGATCAAAAATAGCATTTGCAATGATAAAAGCAATAATTAAGCACATCAGACTAGCCTTATAGTCTTTTTTCAAAAGATTTTCTAGAGTGAAATAGAGGAATAAGCCAACTGGAATCAGTGACCAGAGGTTGACATCCAAACTTGGCCATCCAACAGATCCGAAATACAATACTAGCGCTGCTGCTACTAAAAATACAAGTCCCAATAATTTTTTCATTTTTTTGTCTCCATTTTCTTTTTTTGGTTCTTGAGTTGTCTGATACTGACCCCTCACGTCCCTTACATGAATCATTATAGCAGAGGAATTTTTCAAGAACAAGCCCTTTTGCCTATCTGGTCAATATCTCTGTCTAAGTGGTTGAGTATTTGTAACAAAAGAAAAAGAAGCCCTAATGGGCTTCTTGATTCTGCCGATTGCAACAGTATTTTTGAACGAATACCATCTAGTTTTTCTTTTCCTTTGACTCTAGAGAAGATTTGATTGCTTCACGATCAGCTTGCAGTTGAGCTAAGTTCTTTTCTGCTTCCTCAAGTTTACTGGTATCTGGTTTCACACGATAATAAACATTTTCTGGTTTCATTAACATAGACCCATAATCTTGTCCTGAAAGTAGTCTTTCCTCAGCATGATTGCTTTTATCCGTAATCTTTCCGTCATCAGCAGGTTGCATAACAACTCCACTTGGCACAGCTACTACTACGAATCCTCCAGCAACAGAATCTTTTACCCATGCACTAATAGACGCTGTCTCAGGGTTACGACTATCTTGACCTTTTGATACCTTTAATCCAACTACAGATTCGTACTTTTGATCATTTGTAAACCAAGTCGCATCTACTTCTCCAGAATTCTTAATAATGTATTCATTACCAGATTGACTACGCCAAGTACCTTCTAAACTAGACAAATCATTGTTCTTGATTGCTTCAATATCTAGTTTTGGAACAGCAGTTTCTTTCTTCAACTTGCTAACAAGTGCTTCTGCTTCCGTAATTTTGGTATCTAAAGCAGTCAGTTGATCCTTGAGTTTTTGAATTTCCTCTTGTTTATCCTTATCAGTCTCATCTGTTTTTCCTTGGCTTGTAGACGATTTACTTGTTGACTCTGTAGTTGAAACAGCAGACGATGTTTGATTTGACTCTTTCTTTCCAATCAGAAGATATGAGAAAATACTTACCAAGATGAGAGTGACTAAAACAGAGAGTGCTATGCCAATATAGATTTTTATATTTTTATTCGGAGCCGACTTTGATTCAGACCGCTTAGGTCCATTGATCTCTTCAAATTGTTTTTCCCGTTCTTTCTTATTCATAATTTTCTCCTTTTTGATTGATATTCAGGCAAGCTTACGATACTTCATTCGTTACTATCCATGAACTTTTATGACTTTTAAAAAAAAATCCAAGCAAAAATTTCTAGAATAAATAACTATCAAAATATCTCTAGATTGGTATCAAAACAAGTATTTATTACAATACATTATACCACAAAATATAAATTTTAGTTTTAATTTATAAGTAGGAGTTTCTGACGTTAAATAGAACCTATCTCAAACGTTCCACCTTTCCTATATTTACAAAAAAAGAAGCCCGTTTGGACTTCTTGATTCTGCCGATTGCAGGGCTTGAACCTGTGACCTACGCGTTACGAGTGCGTTGCTCTACCAACTGAGCTAAATCGGCGATTACCCTTTTAGTATAGCACTCTGAGAATAGATGTCAAGAAATTTTTATCTCCATTAGAAAAAGCCTGTCCTGAGACAAGGCTTTTACATATATCTCTATTAAATCTCCCATTTTCATAGAAATCTAAATAATATATTTATAAATCAATATTTTCACAAAACTATGTCATCACCTCACTATCTAATCTCAGTACATAAACCATTTTTTCTATAGCTTTTGTCTTAATCTTTATTTTTTCTCTTCAATCCAAGAAAAGCTCCTACTATAAACATGATTCCGGCAGCTAATAGTGTCTGGGCTCCGCTTGCTGTTCCGGTTTTTGGCAACTCATTAGGATTGTTACTAGTTGATTTACTATTGATGCTGGTATTTTTATTAGTTAAGTTCCCTTCTTCATTTAGATAAACGTTCTTGTTAATTTCAAAGTTTTTATCATTTTCATCAGAAACAATACTATTGACATCATTAGTTGAATTAGATTGTGTTTTTTCTTTCTTTTTCGATACATCAAAAGTAGGTTTATTTTCCTCCTCCTTTTTCTCCTCTATTTTCTTGAATACAGGTTTTATAAAGGTATCTTTTGATAGATTAAGAACATAGCCGGCGTCTTTTTTCCCTTCGAAACCAGAAATTTCCCAACCATCAAATTGGTATCCTTTTTCTAATTCACCCATATAGACAGGTAACATAAAATCTTCTTCCGACACTATCGTTGAACTCATTTCTTTTCCATTTTGAATGGTCACAGTTACCCTATGAGGTTTTAGTTCACTTACCTCTCCCGTATCTTTGTTTAAAATGAATTCTTTTACGGTTGTATTTCTTGCGAAATCTTTTACAACAATCTTAATGTTTAGTGTCTTATCTGTTAGTTGTTTGATATCATCAAATGATTTGTATTCTTTTCCATTTACATAAATATGTTGTTCTTGAATCTCACCATCGAATCCATTATTTCTTTTATCATTGATGTTAAAGACTACAGATTTTCCATTAGCATATTCGATACTAGTATTTCCCTTAGGATCAATGCTTACTTCAGGTTTGACATTATCATATAAAAATTGATAGTGTACTCCAACCGCTTTCGCATTCAAATCGCTATAGCCAGTTTGAAGATAAACATTTCCATCCATATCTGTTACCTTATCTGGAAATCCGTTTGCTTTATAGTCTTTCATTCCCCAGTCCATGATGTCGCCGTCTTTAACATTAAGCTTAATGTTAAAATCTCTAGTGTTATCAATGTGTAAATCTCCGTAGATTAAATAATTATCTACAACTGATTCATTAACTCTCAACTCCCAGTTAAAACCACCCTTATCAGAAATCTTACCTCTTAAATAGAATTCTGGATTTCGTACATAAATTTTATTAGATTTAGATGGATTAAAGTAGTTCTTGTCCATTGAAAGATTTACTGATTTGGTATCAATAAATAACGTAGAGCCATCTTCTTTTATAGCTTCGACGTTGGACTTATCTTCTCCAGTGTACTCTTTACCATCCTTACCAAATAATACCAGTTTAGAAGGATCTGTCACAAGATTTCCATCTTTATCGATTGCCTCCCCTTTATCATTCATTTTAAATGTAAACACTTGATATCTTACAATGTTAAAGCCGTCCAAAGCCGACATTAATACTGATTGAGTACTTCTTCCATCTTCAACATTTCTACTATCAGCATAAATTGTTGTTTCTGATAAGACTCTTAGATTAGGATTGGCCTTTTGGATTTTTGCTATATCTTCCTTGCTATAGACTCCATTCCCTTCTAACATATCCGTTTTCCCAGGATTATAGGTAGTCACTTTTAGTGCATAGCCTTTTCTTAGAATGATGTTATCCTTTAACAGATATTGTTGTTTTTCTGAATCAGAATAGATTTTACCAGATTCCATGTCCGTTAAATTGTTTGGTTTGTTTTTTGAAAGATCTCCTTCTCCTAATTCTATTACATTCCCATAACTTGATGCATACGGATATTCTGCTTTAGTTTCCTTATTTTTTTCAGGCATTCTAATTTTAGTTTCAGCTTTTATCTGACCATCATCTTTGACAAAAAACCTCATATCTCCTGCAAAAGCTAATCCATCCACAATATCATTAATATTAGCGTATAAATCAAATGTCATCGTTTTTGAGTGGGAATCATACTTGGTCGTTTTGATTTCTATCGATTTATAGTTATTTCCATAGTATACCTTGGCATTTTTAGAAACATTACTGATCTTTCCAAGAATTTCAAAGTGTCCATCTTTAGATGGGTTTAGAATGCCATAAATTTTTGATTTGATTTCATCAAGTTTTTCAGTTTCATATTGTAAGGCACTACCATCGTCATAAGCAATGATATTTCCCTTATCATCGTATTTATAATCGTATTCCTCTATTCTCTTACCAGTTTCACTTGTAAAGTCATCAACTTCTCTAAATTTCTTTTTAATTAGTTTCTTTAAGTCTTTAGTTTCAAAGTCTCTAATTGTTGAAATAGTTTTATGAATAGTCAAGCTAGATTTTTCTTCGATAGACTCTTCATTTTCTTGATGATGTTCTACTTCAGTTGTATCTTTTTTAAGACTATCCTCTTTTCTATTTTCTAAATTTTTAAATTTAGATTCGGAAATCTCGCCAAGCTTTTGGTATTTAGATGAATCTTGATCAGGATCTACTAGATAATAGGAAATCATCCCATTTTCATCAGCATGATCAGCAAATTTAATTCTATGAATCTTTGTGAAATTGCTAGAACCGTCTAATGCAATCACTTCAATGATTTTGCCTCTTAAATCTCCTGCACCTTTAATTTCATAAATGGTATTTCCGTCTTTGTCAAGTTTCCTATTTCGTCCTTGACCCTCACCTGCATAAGTGACCTCAAGATTTTTTTCAACCTCTCCATCTTCATTAACAAGAGCGGCCCCAGCATACCAAACTTCGTTGGCAATCTCGTCAAATTTTTCAGGATGTTCTTTTTGATCTCTCGCAAATAGCGTTTCATTCTTGTATTGCTCTTTGACCTTGTGATAAGTATCCTTTGTAATCAACTTAATTTTTTCAGGGTTTGAAAAATCAATTGAAACAATCTTTGGAGGGGTGTTATCAATTTTTACAGGAATATAGGAAACCTGCCATGGGTAATCCTTGGTTAATCTATATTTAAATTTATAGAAATATTGGCCTTCCGCAATCGGTTCAAATTGTCCTCGTATCTTAGTAGCAGGATCTTTTTTGTCATTACTTTCTGGGGCATTTTCTTCTCTACCTCTTGGGTTATAAATGAGTCCATCCCATTTCAAGTCACCCCAAACTTTTAGCTTAGAAGATTTAATGCCCTTTGCATCATTTCTTTTAGAGTTTAAAATTCCTTTAATAAAGTGTTCTCTCGAAATGACTTTTAAGTCTCTTTGATTTTCTCCTTCTTTATTTGTATTTACTATTGAAATCACTCCTTCTTCTGCACTTCTTAATACAAGTGGAGAAGGCGTTAATCCTCTCTCAAGTTGAGCATCTTGAGGATTCCCATTTGAATCTAAAGGATAAATTTTAGCAATATTAGAACCACTTGATGAGGGTGCGTTGATTCCTTCGTTATTGAAAGCAAATAATTCTGGATTTTGATCTAGGGATGTTGTATTTTTATCTTTTCTATTTTGTATAACTCCTGCTGGATTAAATTTATCTATACCATGTTCTCCTCCAATCCCCTTATTTAAGGTACCTGGAATTTTTGGTTTGCCATCATCATCATAACCTTCCATTGCTTTTGATTTTGATCCTTCTTCCCAGGCCCATTTATCAAGGATTGGTTCGTGGTTCCAATTCCCAGCAAATCCCATTAGAGGCATCGATAAAGAAGGTTGGAAGTTTCTTTTCTTCCCGTTGGAGTTTAGAGCTTCCATTTCTTCCACTGACTCAAAATGAATAAATGATTCTACAAATTTATTTTTATTTTTTGCTTCCCCAACATTTATAACCGCATTTAAATCAAAGCTGGAATTTGGACCTATAGTGAAAGTGTCATGCTCAAATGTGATATTTGCTCCTTTGACTTTTTCTGGGTGAATTTCTGGAACAATTTGCTTCCCGTCCGGAGATTTTTCATCTTTATATGTTTCATCGAGTTTTAGCCTATCAGTTAGAGCATCTGTAGTTACAGTTGATGCAGAAACTTTAAAGGTTAAAGGTCTGTTTGAGGTATTGTGAAGCTTAATTGTAAAGTATTTTTTATCACCTTTTATTTCTTTAAGAGAAATGGAACCATATGAATTTACCAAACCTTTAGAATCTGTATTTTTGAAAGTTGCTACAACTTCATTTCTCAAAGCGTTGGCAACATTAATTAGACCTGCTCCCTGTTGTCTAGGTGATGCAAAGTATTGACTCTTTTCTTTCCAAGAGGTTGCATCCATCATCGGTCTTGCAGTATTTTGTAAGGCTATTTTTGTAAGACTTGTAAGGTCTATTTTGTCATCTCCCTTAAGATTTTTCAAGACAGGTCTTTCAAGCAATTCCTTTAATTTTGGTCGAATCAAAACAGTAGAAGCTGCTACGATTGGAGTTGCCATACTAGTTCCTGACATATAACCATAAGTGGATTTACCATTGATAACATTTAGAGTGGATTTAATATTTTTACCAGGTGCTGAAACATCCGGTTTTAAAAGCAAGTCTGTTCTTGGCCCCCAAGATGTAGACCCTGCTGGGACTATAATATCTTCTTTATAAAGTTCTTTGTCTGTGTCAGCTGCAAATTTAAAGTCAATTTCTTTTTCATCACCTACATTCGGTTTATTAGAATTATAGCTTTCCATATCAATTGGATAGTATTGTTCTAAGTTATCTTTAAAATCTTCCTTATTATTTCTTTTGACTTCAGTTTTTTTATCAGGGTTAATCATGTTCCATAATTTTACACCATCATCTCCTGAAATTGAAAATACTTGACTTTTAGTCCCTTCATCCGCTTCATATCCCATAGCTGGAAGGTCTGTCCAATTATCTCTATTGTAGTAATTTACAGTATTTACAACCATAATGGCACGTGCGCCTTTATCCATAGCTCTTTTAAAAGCATCTTTTAAATCCTTGGTATAAATTCTATCCATTACTGCAATTTTGCCCTTAAGATCCAAGCCTATCAAATCCTGGTCTTGACCTTTGCCTATATATACAAATTTTAATTTATTTGGAGTTTTTGACCCATCCTCATTGGTTAGGATTTTATTTTTATCGAAAAAAGCTCCTATATTTCTGTATTTAAAACTTTGTCCTCCAATGTTAACTTTATCAAATTCAACTGTCTGATTTTTAGCAGAAGCGACCGCTATCGCATCTTCATGTGCTGCAGTTCGCGTTACATTTCCAGTGTCGGTCATTTTCAGATTATTATTGGCCACTAAATCCCATGAAGAACTTGAAGCAGAAGTCGCAAAATTACCTGTAGCAACAACCATTGGGATTCCAGCTTTTCTTAATGCTCTAATAGCCTCCCAATATTTCTCGCCTACAAGACCTGTTCCCGTAAAGCCAGATGATACCGAAACAACATCGACATTGTGTTTGATCGAATCTTCAATAGCATGAAACATTGTTTCATCACCCGCAAACCCAGATCCTGCGTCAGAGTACATTTTATAAGAGAAAATTTGTGCATTAGGCGCAATTCCATCTATGCCATTAAAGTTCTTGATGTCTTTTTCAGTATCATTTCCAGCAAGAATCCCTGCAATATGCATCCCATGTGGGTCAAAATAATCCCTACCATCATCATATTTTTCTACAGTGATTTTACCACCATTATAATAATTGAACGCATGAGGGATTTTATCACTCAACCAATAATTTTTATCAGTGCCTTTTAAGTCATCTTTTTTAAATTTCATCGAGTCTTTGGCATCATCATCGATCCTCATAGCCTTATGCCTATAATCTGTTCCAGTATCGATATTTGAAATAACCATACCTCTACCATCAAAATTTTTCCCAAATGGAGCATTAATAGACTTTAGGTAATCAATAGCTTCCTCAACTCCAATTTCCTTTCTGGCATGATTCATCATTGGTTGGACTTTTTGTGATCGTTCAACCGACGAAACACCTTCTATTTGTTTAATTTTGTCCAAATTATCTGGAGTTGTTTCAATGGCAGCGCCATTAAAAATCGTATTATAGGTATATAAAACTTTTGTATCCTTAAGATTGGATAGTTCCTTGATTGCTTTTTCTCCAGATTCTTTATCTTTAAATTCAGCAATATAGACAAGTTTATCTTCTTTTTTCGGATTTTCTGTATCTTTATTTACAAATGAGTCCGCATCATCTCCTTTGGGTTGCTTGGAGTCTTCTTTGATACTTGCTCCTTCGTTACTAGTTTTTTTGTCTATCTCAGACTTTCTACTAACAACCTCTTTTTCCTCAATAACTGTTGTCTTCTTCTCCTCAGTATCCTTTGAAGTTTCTATAACATTATGAATATCTTCAGATTGTTCATTGTTTTCTGTTTCTTTATCTGCTACTACTTTTTCTTTACCAGAAATTTTTAAAGCATCTTCAGAACTAGGTGCATCTGCTACTACTTTTTCTTTATCAGAAATTCTTAAAGCATCTTCAGAACTAGGTGCATCTGCTAAAATTACCTCATTGGGGGCATATGCTGCTAAAATAACTGCAGCAGTAGTTAATGACAATACCGTACTTTTTTTCATTATAATTCCTTCATTTTTTATTTTAAACCCAATAGATAGAAAACTTTAACTTTGCTAGCCTTTGTTATAAAAAGTTTTATGACGTATTATCTAGTGGGATAGAGTAGTACATTTATATATAATTGTTAGCTCTCTGAAAAATAGTATATCAATTAAAAAAATTTAAGTCAAGAAAAATTAACCCAGGTTAATTTTTTTTTTAATCCATGTTAACAAATAGGTTAGTCAATAAATATTATAGTTAACTGGGTACAATATAAACTCATTCCTCCCATCAAAAATAGTAGCAATCAACTGGAATAATTACCAAAATCGCAAAAAGGGGTATGGATAGAATTTATGCCTTAATAAACATGCAAAAACAACCGCTATAATTTTCAACGGTTGTTTGTAACATATTTAATGTTTAAATCTCATCCTATTTTATATCTTACGAACCCGCACTTTCGTAAGCGTCCAAGCCCCTGTCCCAGAGTTTTAAAGAAATAACAAAGAAAACAAGGGAAATCAAAATCAACCCACCAATGTTAAAGAGCCCGTCTTTATCCTGCAAGAAATAGCTGGCAGGATAGTAGGCTGTAAAGGCGAAAGGTACGATAAAGCTAATCAACCAACGAAGGAGCGAATTGTAAATGGAAATCGGGTACTTGGCAAAATCATTAAACATATAGAAAATATAAATCATGGCACCTGACTGCTTGGTCCAAAAAGCGATGCTGGCAGTCGCGATTTTCAAGGAAGTATAGATCAAGGTCGCAAAAGGAATGCAGACTAAGAAAAGCAGGAATTTGGGAAAAGTCCAAGCAATACTAGTTACCGTTGTCGCTAGCAAAATACCTCCGACCAAAAGTTCGCCCAAGGCATCAATCTGAAAGGTCTCAACGAGGATATGGAAGAGCGGATTGATAGGACGAGTCAGATACTTATCAAACTCTCCCTTTCGCACCAAGCGCTGCCCTAGTGCCCAGAGATTGTCAAAAAAGAGATGGTCCAATCCCTTGGGAATCAAGGAAAATCCATAGATAAAAGCGATTTCTTGAAAGGTCCAGCCTTCAAGCGAGGGGATATGTTGAAAGAGTACATTGAGAAACAAGAGGTTCAAACCTTGGGTCAGAAAGACACCTAAAACACCAACCACAAAATCAACCTTGTATTCCATGATTTGCTTGATGTATTGTCTGATAAAAATCAGGTGCATGCGTTGATATTTTTTCATACTAACCTCCCTGAATGGTGATAAAGGACTGGACTCGTTTCCAAATCAATTGAGACAAGCCCACCATCACTAAGAGCCAGAAAACCTGTAGCAAGATAGCTTGAAGAATCTGATTGGCATCGTATTTCCCAACAATGATCATGACAGGAGTGTAGATCAAGGATGAAAAAGGCAAGAAGGACAGAATATCTGAAACCACCTTTGGAAAGAAAGCCAAGGGAATCAGACTTCCAGACATAAAGGCCACTATGGAAGTCTTGAGTAGATTGGAACCCCATAGATTTTTAAATACAAAGGCTGAAAATCCAAAGCAGATATTAAAGAAAAAGTTAATCAGGTAGGCCAGCATTAAGCTAAAAAGATATAGGACCGTTAATCCCAGCACTTCTACAATCCCTTGCCCCGATAAGATTTTCATCAAGACAATGACACTTAAAAATGGCAGTCCAACAGAGATAAAAATCAACCACTTGGAGCCAAGCTCGGTGAAGAGATATGAGGCCGCAAAATGCACTGGTCTCAGCAAGCGCATGATAATGGAGCCATCCTTAACCTCCTCCCCAATCATAAAGGAAGAATCTGACTTGGTCAAGAGATTGGTCACAAAACTCATGATGATGTAGAGGGTGATATCAGCCATACTGAAGCCTTGAATCAAGGACTCTTGTGAGGAATCAAAGACGGCCTTCCAGAGATAAAAGGCCACAAAAGCTCCCATCACATCACCAATCCGATAGAGAAGAAAATTCACTCGATAGGTAATCAACTCCTGAATCCCTGCATTGATAAAGGGTTTATAACGTCTCCACAATTTGACCATCTTAGAGCTCCTTTCGGTAGAAGCGACGGATAATATCCTCAATATCCGTATCCAACATCTTCAAATCGCGAATTTCAAAATCAGACAGGGTTTGCTTGATAATATCAGCTGACTGGTAGCGGGAACTATCAAATTCAATATTGAGGCTATTTCCTTGTCTATCAATGGTCATATCAGGCAGGCCTTCATAGTAAGAAAGGAGATGACTTTGACCTGGTAGCAGTTCAAAGGAAAGAGTCTTCATCTTGCCAAAGGTCTCCTTGAGCTGGCTAACCGTTCCATCAAAAATCTCTTGCCCCTTATCAATCATAAAAATTCGATCACAGAGTTGCTCAATGTCGCTCAGGTCGTGAGTGGTCAAGAGGATAGTTGTTTCTTCCTCCTGATTGATCTGGGTAATAGCCCGACGAATATTGTCCTTGACGGAAACATCCAGACCAATGGTCGGTTCATCTAAAAAGAGAACCTTGGGATTGTGAAGCAAGGAAGCCGCAATATCCGCCCGCATCCGTTGCCCCAGTGAAAGAGTCCGCACGGGATCCTTGATAAATTCCTTCAAATCCAAGACTTCATTTAAAAAGTCCATGCGTTTATGAAAAAGTGAGTCTGGCACATCGTAAATCTCTTTCAAGACCGTGTAGGTCTCTTGCAGTGCCAAATCCCACCATAGCTGGGTTCGTTGTCCAAAGACAACCCCGATATCCTTGACATAGTCTTGACGATTGTCCTGCGGAATCTTGCCATTGATCCGACAATAGCCCGATGTCGGTTTTAAAATCCCTGTCAGCATTTTGATGGTTGTTGACTTCCCAGCACCATTTGCGCCGATAAAACCTAGAATTTGGCCCTTGGGTACCTCAAAAGTCAAATCCTTGACCGCTTCAAAGGTCTGCTTTTCAGGATGAATAAAGGAGCGCAAAGCCCCTTTCAAGCCTGGTTCCTTAACAGTCTTCACAAAATTTTTCTGAAGATGTTCCACTTCTATCATTGCCATATCTATCTCCCTATCGCAAGGAATAGCAACATTGTATTTTTGACTACAAATATTCTAAGTCCTTACTTTCTAAACTTTCTAATTGTTATTCTTACAGAAGGCTTTATACCAACCTATTATAGTCCAATAAAAAACGGAATGCAAGCGTTTGCCTACAGATTATGAAATTAGAGATTTCACTCTTAAAATGCTATTTTAAATCCAAAATTCTGGTTTAATAGTTTCCTTAAAACACCAAAAAGACCTGCCCGATGGGCAGGTTACGAGTTGTAAAAAGCAAACTATTTTGATCAATATGATTCACTATTTAATCAACGAACTAATCTTTCAAAATTCTTTTCACAATCCCATCTCTATCAATTAGAAAACAATCTGGAAAGGTCATATGCTCCCATTTTTCATAATCAAAACTGGAATCAAAGTGATGTAGTAGTATTCCTATCAAATTCCCGTGTGAACTAAGTAAAATCATTTTTTCTGAGTATCTCTCTTCCAATTCCATTAAAAAATTTAGTACTCTAGCTAGTGCGTCTTGATTTGATTCCCCTTCTAAAAGAGATTCACTAGGATTTTGCCATAAATATTTAATACTGTCTTCAAACTCAGAATCTTTTATAAAGGTTGAAGATAATTTTCGCTCTCGTAACCGATTATCAAGAACTATTTTATCAAATTGAATTGGCGAGCTATTAATCGTTTCAAATGCTCGTTTATAAGGACTAGAAAAATAATAATCAATATTAAAAGAATTCAAAAAATCTAACTGGTCAAGAGATGAGAATCCTTTTTCTGATAAAGTTCTATTGAAATCATCACTTGAAAATCTTGAATGAGCATGTCTAAGTAAAATATAAGAATTATTCATAAGTCATTACCTTTCAATTATTATCATCAGTCTCAATGGATTTTTAAGCCCTCAATTATTCTCTAAAAATTCTTTAATGCGAGAAACAATAGCATCGCTTTGATAATGATAGAGGTCGTGAGGCGCATCCATATAGACGACTTGAACATTAGACTGGTCGCTTGCAAATCTCTCTGCATAACGTTGCCATTCTGATTGGCTAAAACTGGTGCCTTCGCCGTTAGATACCAGTAATAAGGTGGGAATTTTCGGATTGATGCTAGAGGGAACTTTCTTAGCATTTTCCTTTACCGTTTGAGATTCATAAAGCATGGCTTGTGACATCAACTGCTTATAAGCTAGAAGTTTATATTGTTTTCGTTCATTTTCGGTCAGAGTTTGATTTTTTATATAAAAAGACTCAGGTAAATAGCGTAATAAACCAATCTTGCTACTCCAATATGCCACAGTGAGCAAGGCCTGATTATCCTTTAAATTCTCATAACTTGACGGCAGTGCCCAATCCAGACCAATCAAGGCTTTCACTTCATCAGGATACTTCTCCTGCCAAGCCAAACTCTCTAGACTAGCCATGGAATGAGACAGAATGATAAACGGCCCTGTGATATTTGCTTGGGAAAGAGCTTGGCGAGTCTCAGACAAAACCTCCATCACATCTCTTGAATGATTGCTATCATCACTATAACCATATCCCGCCCTCTCCACGATAACTAGCTTATACTGTTTCGATAAGGATTCCGATACTTCTTTAAAATCCAATATAGGAGAAGCAATACCAGCACCTGAGATAACTACTATAGTCTCAGGTCCTTCACCTTGAACATAAACATTCATTTGATGACCATTGACAAGAACTTGCTGTCCCACAGGTGTTAGTGAGGCTTGTTCCTTTTCCAAACTGATACGATGAAAGATGAATGTTGCCCCTAAAAACAAAAGAATGAAACTAAGAAAGCCAAGACTCCATTTTTTCAGTTTTTTCATAGCATTATTGTACAAAAATTAGACTCTTTTAGCAACTTAAGATAGATTCTTCCCCAACATATTCTCTATAGTTTCAAACACCAAAAAACCTGCCCTTAGGGGCAGGTTCTTTCTGTATTGTTCAGCTCGATTAAGCTTTACCTTCTGAACCGAATACGTCGATGCGTTCTTCAACTGATGCTTGGATAGCTTTTACACCGTCAGCCAAGAATTTACGTGGGTCGAAGAGTTTTTTCTTGTCGTATTCTGCTTCGTTTGCTTCGTAGTCACGAGCAAATTTACGAGTTGCGTTAGCGAATGCGATTTGACATTCAGTGTTAACGTTAACTTTCGCAACACCAAGTTTGATAGCTGCTTGGATTTGCTCATCAGGAATACCTGATCCACCGTGCAATACGATTGGGAAACCTGGAAGAGCTTCTGTCAATTTTTGCAAGTGGTCAAGGTCAAGACCTTCCCAGTTTGCTGGGTATGGACCGTGGATGTTACCGATACCAGCTGCCAAGAAGTCGATACCAGTTGCAACCATTGCTTTAGCGTCTTCGATTGGAGCCAATTCACCTTTACCGATGATACCGTCTTCTTCACCACCGATAGTACCAACTTCAGCTTCTACTGAGATACCTTTAGCGTGAGCTTTTTCAACAACTTCTTTAGCCAATTTAAGGTTTTCTTCAACTGGAAGGTGTGAACCGTCAAACATGATTGAAGTGTAACCAACTTCGATACACTCAAGTGCATCTTCGTAGTGACCGTGGTCAAGGTGGATAGCTACTGGTACAGTGATACCCATTGACTCAACAAGGTTAGCGATCAAGTTGCGAGCAACTTTGTAACCACCCATGTATTTAGCAGCACCCATTGAAGTTTGGATCAAAACTGGAGCTTTTTTAGCTTCTGCTGCACGCAAGATAGCTTGAGTCCACTCAAGGTTGTTTGTGTTAAATCCACCAACTGCATAACCGTTGTCACGAGCTGCTTGGACAAATTTTTCTGCTGAAACGATTGCCATTTGTCAGGCCTCCTATATATTTTTTGGGACATCCCATTTACATTGTTCATTTTATCACTTTTTGACAAAAAAAGCTAGTTTTTCCCATACTTTAGATTGAATTTCTTCCAACTCAATCAATGTAAACCCTTTCTTTCCCTTAGTCTTGATCGACTTTAGGATAAGACATGAAGAAGGTCAAACGATAATCTTGCATCTCAAAATGATAAGGTAATTTCTCGTGTTCTAATAAACTTTTGACCACAAAGAGCCCCATTCCTGAACCCTTGGCCTTGCGACTAGCATTTTCAGAAAAAGACTGGGCCAATTTTTCTTGTTCTTCAGAACTACAGCTATTCTCAATAAAGAGTTCTCCTTCTCTCTCCCCGATGCGGACCAGGCCACCTGGAGTGGAGTGCTTGATGGCATTGCTGATGAGATTAGATAGGATCAATTTCATGACAGATGGGTTTATGTAAGCTTGCTGACGGGTTAGGCTAATGTCTACCTGAAGTTCTCTCTCCTTGGCGAGCAAAGCATAATCATTAACCAGACTTTGCGTCATCTGAAGAAGGTCGACCTCTTCTTTCTCGTCTCGCAATTCCTGAACAGAAGAAAGAGACAGTATCTGGAGAACGTGGTGGCTGAGGTCATCCACAATCCCCAAGGCAACTCCAAGATAATGGTCTCTATCCTTATAACGGCCGACATTTTCTTTCATATTTTCGATTAGGATTTTCAAGCTAGCCAGTGGTGTTTTCAATTCATGAGAAGCTCCTCGCAGGAACTCAACCTTCATCTTCTCCAGCTGGAGAATAGCTTCATTCTTGTCATGCAAGTCCGCAATGACAGTCAAGAGATGCTGGTAAAGGCTATTGATTTGTTCCTTGAGATCACCAATCTCGTCCTTAGAATCTACACGCAATCGCACTTGGGCATCCAAATCCATCATCCGACGGGTCACTCGCTTGATTTCCAAAATCGGTGCAACAATGGTTCGAGCATAGATATAGGCTACCAAGAGGGAAATCAGAAAGGATGCCAGCAAGGTATAGGGGAGAAACTGGAGACTGATCTGCTCTGCTTCTTTTTGCAAGTCCATGGAAGCTAGAAATTGGAGAGTCATGGTGCTACCATCTTGCGTTTTCACCTCACGCTCCTCGATAAAGAGGGAAATGGTCTGGCGGTCCGTATCCAGAGGAAGATTGTCCTTGACTTCTAACTTGTCCTCGGTCATCTCTCCCTTGACAGCCCCTTTGATATCACTGGTCTGGGAATACAAGTCTAAGACTTGCTCAATATTCTGCCTATCTTTTCCGTCTAGGGATTGGGCAATAGCAGTCGCTTTCTGACCAATGGTTTCCTGACGATGGCTCAGATAAGTAGAGGGAAAGAGAAAATAAATGGCTAAATGAAGACAAATAACCAGAACACTAAAAATCGAGAAGGTATAGCTAAAAATCTTTGTAAATAAACCTGTTCGTTTCATTTTCGCTCCAATTTATAACCAACATTGCGCACAGTGAGGATGCAATCCAAGTCTAGCTTTTTCCGCAGTTCTTTGATATAGACATCAATGACACGGTCAAAGGGAACCTCATCTGTTGCCTTCCAGACCGCATCGATAATCTGAGAACGAGTCAAGGCCCGTCCTTCATTTTTCACCAGATAGTCCAGAATTTCCAACTCTTTGGCATTAATGGCCACTTCTTGACCTGCGAGGCTTGCACTGTAACTCTCAAAATCCACCTTGGTATCCTTATAGGAGAAGACTCGTCCCGTATCGTAGTAGCGCTTGAAAATTGCATCCACCCTCACTTTTAGAAGGGAGAGAGAGAAGGGCTTTTCCAGATAACCATCTGCTAGAGAAGCAAAAGCACTCATCTTGTATTCCTCATCCTGAAAGGCGGTTAACATCAGGACAGGGACCTGACTGGTTTTACGAATCTCCGCTAGGACTTCGAGGCCATTAAGCTTGGGCATTTGGATATCCAATAAAACTAGGGCTACTTCATAGCTGGAAAATTTTTCCAGAGCTTCTTGACCGTCTGCTGCCTCAATGGTTTCATAACCACAATCCGTCAAATAGTCACTGATTCCCTCACGGATCATCTCTTCATCTTCTACAATTAAAATTTTCATAGAAAAAACGGTTCACATCCTTTAAATTTCTTGTAAATCTCCTCTGTTTCATCCTGATAGGAAGAGTCCTTATACTCAATGAAAACCAAAGAGCAAACTAGGAAGCTAGCCGCAGGCTGTACTTGAGTACGGCAAGGTGAAGCTGACGTGGTTTGAATTTGATTTTCGAAGAGT